>NZ_JAALDZ010000357.1:0-18589 GCF_014145125.1 Dietzia sp. CQ4
GCCCGCACCCGCCCCCGCCCCCGAGCCGGCCCCGGTTCCCGGTGGCGGAGGCGACGGGGGAGGCACGGGAGGCGGCGGCGACGCCGGAGACGGCGGGGCCTGACCCGGATACGGTGCACTAGGGTGTGGTCGTGCAGAGCAACGGCCACCTCTCCCCGCTGCCGCTCGACAGGGACCTGCGATCGCTCGGCCCCCGGGACCGGGTGCGACCCGGGGACGGGGCCGCCAGGACGGTGCTGGACGCGTGGGGCGGACCGGTCGGTGAGCACGCGGTCGTAGGACGGCAGCGGTTCTGGACGCCGCTGCGCGTGATCATGATGTTCGCGGTGCTGTTCCTGGCCCTCGGGTTCTTCTCCAAGGCAGCGTGCCTGGTCACCACCAGCCCCACCGACGGCTCCGCGCCGGGGCTCAACTGGACCGGCCAGCAGTACTACAAGGCCTGCTACGCCGACCCGCTCCCGCTCTACGCGGTGCAGGGTCTGGACTCCGGTGAGCTGCCGTACCGGTACATGTGGGTGGGCGACGACGGCGGTGCCCGCTACATGGAGTACCCGGTGGTGTCCGGGATGTTCCAGTACGTCACCGCCCAGGCGGCCCAGGCCTGGCACGCGGTGGCCCCCGGCGGTCCCATCGAGGTGGTCAAGTACTTCGTCCTCGGCTGCGTGATCCTGGCGTTCCTCTGGATGGTCGCCGTGTGGGCCACCTACCTGTCGGCCGGGCGCCGGCCGTGGGACACGCTGCTCATGGCCGCCAGTCCGCTCATCATCTTCCAGGCCTTCACCAACTACGACCTGATGGCGGTGGCGTTCGCGTCCGTGGCGCTCCTGCTGTGGGCGCGCAGCAGGCCGGTCTGGGCGGGGGTCGTCCTGGGGATCGGCGTGGCGGCCAAGCTGTACCCGCTGTTCCTCTTCGGCGCCCTGCTGGTGGTGGCCATCCGCCGCAGGCGCTTCGTGGACCTGGGCAAGGCGGCCGTGGCGGCGGTGGCGGCCTGGTTGGCGGTCAACCTGCCGATCATGATCCCGTTCCCCGAGGGCTGGCGGGAGTTCTTCCGGCTCAACTCGGACCGCCCCGCCAACCCGGAGAGCATCTACGCCGTCATGCAGACACTGACGGGCTGGCAGGGCTTCGACGCCGGGCGCGCAGCGGGCGAGGCCCCGGCCACGCTCAACACGGTCTCCCTGGTCCTGTTCGCCCTCGGCTGCGTGGCCGTGCTGGTCATCGGACTCACCGCCGCGACCACCCCGCGGATCGCGCAGCTGGCGTTCCTCATCGTGGCGGTGTTCCTGCTCACCAACAAGGTGTGGAGCCCGCAGTACTCGCTGTGGCTGGTCCCGCTGGCGGTGCTCGCGGTGCCCAGGGCCAGGCTGCTGGTGCCGTGGATGGTCTTCGATGCCCTGCTGTGGGTGGCGCACATGTCGTACTTCCACGGGGTGGCCAACAAGGGCATCGGGCCCGAGACGTTCCATCCGCTCGTCCTGGTGCGCGACCTGATGGTCGTGGCCATCTGTGTGGTGGTGATCCGCGAGATCTACCGGCCGCACCTGGACCTGGTCCGGATGGCGCACCAGGGCACACCCGAGGGGCCGGACCCCCTGGCCGGGGTGCTCGCCGACCCCGGGGAACCGCTGGTCGGACCGACGGTCCAGGAGAACGGCGACGATCGTGACGACGACGATCGTGACGACGACGACCGTGACGACGACGAGGCCCGCGGGGCCCGACAGACGGAGGGCACCACCGGATGAGCACCAGTGCGATGATCTGGATGTTCGTGTGCATCCTCGTCGGATTCGTCTGCATGGTCACCGCCGCCGGCGGGCACCGCGCGGGGTGGCGCCAGCCCGTGTGGATCTCCTGGACCGTGGCGGCGTTCCTGTTCCTCACCGTGGTGCCCGTGGTCCTGGCGCTGACGATCGGCCTGCGGCACGGCTGAGTCGGAGCGAGCGGGGTGAGGGGATTTCGTGGGCGGTCCTCAAGCGGGGTAGCCTTAGCGGGTTGCTGACGCAACGACCCTCCTGCCACGGAGATTCCGTGGCCGAATCTGTAGTCCACAGGAGGTGATGAGGTCCCATGCGTCAATACGAAGTGATGGTCATCCTCGATCCGAGTCTCGACGAGCGCACCGTGGCGCCGTCGCTGGACACGTTCCTCAACGTGATCCGGCAAGAGGGCGGTTCGGTCGACAAGGTCGATGTCTGGGGAAAGCGCCGCTTTGCCTACGAGATCAACAAGCAGACCGAGGGCATCTACGCCGTCGTGCAGATCAAGTCCGAGCCGGACGCGGTCAAGGAGCTGGATCGTCAGCTCGGTCTGAACGAGAACGTGCTCCGCACCAAGGTGCTCCGCGCCGACAAGTGACCCGGGTTCTCCGGCCCGCCCGCTAATCTGAGCGTGGTCGGTCGAGTTCCGATCACCACCACCTGAGCGTCAACACGGAGGACAAGCGCATGGCACAGGGCGACACCCCCATCACCGTGGTCGGGAACATCGTCGCGGACCCCGAGCTGCGGTTCACACCGTCGGGTGCCGCAGTGGCGAACTTCCGGATCGCCTCGACGCCGCGCCGCTTCAACTCCCAGACCAACCAGTGGGAGGACGGCGAAGGCCTGTTCCTCACCTGCAACGTGTGGCGCCAGGCCGCCGAGAACGTGGCGGAGTCCCTGCAGAAGGGGATGCGCGTCGTCGTCACCGGTCGCCTGCGCCAACGGTCGTACGAAACCCGTGAGGGCGAGAAGCGCACGGTGTACGAGGTGGAGGTCGACGAGGTCGGCCCGTCGCTCAAGTACGCCACGGCCAAGGTCACCCGCACCAACCGCGAGGGCGGCGGGGGCGGCTTCCAGGGTGGTGGCCAGCAGGGCGGCGGTCAGCAGAGCGGCGGATTCCAGTCCGGCGGCCAGCCGCAGGGCGGTTTCGGTGGCGGCCAGGGCGGCGGCCAGCAGAACGACGATCCGTGGGGCAGCGCTCCCCGGGCCGGCGGTTCCGGTGGCTTCGGCGGCATGGACGACGAGCCCCCGTTCTGATCCCAGGGTCTTTTCCCTCGGGGCGCGCGATGCGCCCCACCCCATAAGCATGAGACATGACCTCGCGAGAGTCCGGCCCCGGTCGGCTCGTCGGAGGAAAGAAAGGTAGACGGATCATGAAGCTGATCCTCACCGCCGACGTCGACAAGCTCGGTGCGCCGGGCGACATCGTCGAGGTCAAGGGCGGATACGGTCGTAACTTCCTGCTCCCGCGCGGGCTGGCCATCGTGGCCACCCCGGGCGCCGAGCGCCAGATCGAGTCGATCAAGCGGGTCCAGGAGGCCCGCGAGGTGCGCGACTCGGACCACGCCAACGAGCTCAAGCAGAAGCTCGAGTCGCTCGCCGACGTCAAGGTCGCGGTCAAGACCTCCGACACCGGCAAGCTGTTCGGCTCGGTCACCGCGGGCGACGTCGCCTCCGCGATCAAGTCCGCCGGGGGGCCGGCGCTCGACAAGCGCGCCGTCCACATGCCCAAGGAGCACATCAAGTCGACCGGCGCCCAGAGCGTCGTCGTCGAGCTCGGGCATGACACGACCGCCAAGGTCGAGTTCGAGGTCGTTCCCGCCTGATCTCCCACGTAGGGCCCCGGTCGTCATCCGCGACGGCCGGGGCCCTCGTCGTGGACGCGACGAGGTTGTGGACCGCCTGTGGATAACCCCGACGGCAAAATACAACGGTGTCGGTTCCGATACCGATAATGTTCATCTTTCGTTACCTATTGCGTCGTTGAACCGAGCGTGATACATGCCGTTCTCCACCGTCGCACATGCGAGCGAAGAGCCGCATGACCAGCACTTTTGTTCAGTTGCGACCGGGTAATCCACCGGTTGTCCACAGGCGGACCGGCATCGGGCCAGCGAATCGGGAATTCATCCACAGTTGTCCACAGTCAGCCACCAACGATTGTGGAGAAACCTGTGGATAACTTGACGGGTGGCTGCCGGGCGTGTCGCCCCGGTGGCCTACAGTGAACTGGTCACGCGGGGCAGGCGAGTCGGCTCGGGAGTACCGCACGCCAGAGGCGTGAGGCGGAGAGGAGAGGTCATGGCGCAGGGGGGATTTGACGGATCCGACGAGATGCCGCCTCCGCCGGACGAGGGTGGACGCTCCGAGTTCGGTCGCACGCCGCCGCAGGACCTCACCGCGGAGCAGTCGGTGCTCGGCGGAATGCTCCTCAGCAAGGACGCGATCGCGGACGTGGTGGAGGAGATCCAGCCGGGCGACTTCTACAAGCCGTCGCACCAGGCCGTCTACGACGTGATCCTGGACCTGTACGCCCGTGGCGAGCCCGCCGACGCCGTCACCGTGGCCGCCGAGCTTGACCGCCGTGGCGATCTCCGGCGCGCCGGCGGGGCCACCTACCTCCACACCCTCATCTCGACCGTGCCCACGGCGGCCAACGCGGGGTACTACGCACAGATCGTCTCGGAGAAGGCGATCCTGCGGCGACTGGTCGACGCAGGGACGCGGATCGTGCAGTTCGGCTACTCGGGGTCCGAGGGAGCCGACGTGGCCGAGGTCGTGGACCGGGCGCAGGCCGAGATCTTCGAGGTGACCGAGCGCCGGACCACCGAGGACTACGTGATCATCGAGGAGCTCCTGCAGCCCACGATGGACGAGATCGACGCCATCCACACGGCCGGCGGGCTGAGCAACGGTGTCCCCACGGGTTTCGCCGACCTTGACGCCGTGACCAACGGGCTCCACGGCGGGCAGATGATCATCATCGCCGCCCGCCCCGGTGTCGGTAAGGCGCTCGCCCTGGACACGGTGCTCCTGACCCCGGGCGGCGTGACCACCATGGGGAACGTGGGCGTCGGCGACCGGGTGCTCGGCGCCGACGGGCAGCCGACCGAGGTCGTGGCCGTGACCGAGGTGTGGGAGGACCGCCCCTGCTTCACCCTGCGGTTCAACGACGGCGCGGAGATCGTGGCGGACGCCGAGCACGAGTGGCGGATCGAGATGGGCGGCACCCACCAGACCGTCACTACCAAGTCACTCGAGACGCTGATGCTGGTGAGCGACTTCGGCATCCTGGTGCCCGAGAACGCCGGTTCAGGGCGCCCCGACCGCCTGATCATCGACGTCCGCGGCGCGCAGAGCGTCCCGGTCAGGTGCATCGAGGTCGCCGCCGATGATCACCTGTACCTGGCCGGTCCCACCGGGATTCCCACGCACAACTCCACCATCGGCCTGGACATCATGCGATCTTGCTCGATCAAGAACGGGCTCTCCTCCGTGCTGTTCTCCCTGGAGATGAGCAAGACCGAGATCGTCATGCGTCTGATGAGCGCCGAGGCGCGGGTCAAGCTCTCCGACATGAAGTCGGGAAAGATGAGCGACGAGGACTGGACCCGCATGGCCCGGCGGATGGGCGAGATCTCCGAGGCCCCACTGTTCATCGACGACTCGCCCAACCTCACCATGATGGAGATCCGGGCCAAGGCCCGCCGGCTCAAGCAGAAGCACGACCTCCGGCTGATCGTGGTGGACTACCTGCAGCTGATGTCCAGCGGCAAGAAGGTCGAGTCCCGCCAGCAGGAGGTCTCCGAGTTCTCCCGCCAGCTCAAGCTGCTGGCCAAGGAGCTCGACGTGCCCCTGATCGCGATCTCCCAGCTGAACCGTGGCCCGGAGCAGCGCACCGACAAGCGGCCCCAGGTCTCCGACCTCCGCGAGTCTGGCTCGCTGGAGCAGGACGCCGACATCGTCATGCTGCTCCACCGGCCCGACTCCACCGAGCGCGACGACCCGCGCGCCGGCGAGGCCGACCTCATCCTGGGCAAGCACCGTGGTGGTCCGACCTCCACCATCACCGTGGCGCACCAGCTGCACTACTCGCGGTTCGTGGATATGGCGCGCGGGTTGTAGGTGCCGTGTCGGTTGCCAAACAGTTTGTCAGTTTGCCAAACCCGTGTCAGTAGCGTGCCACTAATTTGTCAGTGGTGGCCTTCGGGGCGGCGCCGATCAGGGTGCGTTCTATAGTTGCCGGGCCCTCCGTTCATCTAGGTGGCTGAGGGGCCTGACGAGTATCGGCGTAGTCGCTCTCGTTCAAGTCCGAAAGTGCTCGTGTGTAAGTTTGTAGTACTTGCGTCACTTGATCCCAGTCAGCGTCAATATCGGAATCGGCGAGGGCCCGACGTGTGATCTCATTCAGATCACCCGACCATAGGCGACCGGCATTGCTGACAGCCGTGGCGAGACAGCGAGTGGCGTAGCTTATGTTCTTCATCGCGTATATCGTGGCGAATGGAGTGCGCTTCTGCTCTTGTATTGCCACAGCCGAAAGCCATGCAGCGTTTCCATGAGCTGGTCTGCTGAGCTGCCTATAGGCAGAGTCGTCTTCCTCAGGGAAGGCCTGTTTTATCAGTGAAGTTGAAGTCGGCTTGGATTGTTTGGGAACGTTGTTGAAGTTTTCCTTGTTGCGCACTCTCCATTGCGACCATCGGGCAATAAATTCGTGAGCAACGTCGACGTCACCGGACTTATAGTCCTCGATTGACGCTTCCATAAGTCTGCCGGCTCGAAGGGTTCGAACTAAATGGTCGTCAGTAGGGCAAGCTAAGTAGATGCACTTGGCGGCGAGCTCCGAGACTGTTCGGGCAATCGTGCCAACAGTTACGTGTCGCGGGCCGCTCGCGAGGGTGAGGTTGCCAACGCCGTTAAGAGCTTCGCCAGCTGAGATCAGGTAGAACTTTACCAATCTGTGTGCGGTGAGCAGGGGGTCCTCGACGTCGGTCTTCGATCCTAGTTCCCGGTCCACCGCGTCAATGGATACTGTCGACTCACGAAGGGAGAACTGTTCGTCATTCGCGAGGTGAAGGGCGACCATCGAGACCGCTAGCGCCGTGGTGCATACCGACCGAAGCGAGATCTCGCCCTCAGGGCCATCGCGCGTTGCCACTTTGAATTTGTGCTCAGAAAATCCATTATTGTTTGAAGGCTTCTTGAAGACGTCAAATGCGTTCCAGAGGGAGAGAGGAAGCGCAAAAGTTTGTCTATTGAGCAATGCCGTCCGCAGTCTCAAGATGCGCCATCGACGAACTCGGAGTTCGTGGCGATCTGATCGACGATCTCCATTGTCTCGACAGCAACGCGGGTGACTTTCGCGATGAGGTCGACGATGTAGAGGTGGTCGTCGTGTTCGTCCGCCCAGTCATTGGGGTCGTTGACGATCCCTGACGCCTTGTCGGTCTTGACCTGGTAGCGGTCGATAAGCCAAGCCAGCGCAGTTCGGGAGCCGAGAAGGTAGCGCTCTGCGTCGTTGGGAATCCCTGAAATAGTGACGCTGCGGTTGTAGATGATTGTGGAGTGGTCGGCCTTCGACTTGAACCGCATCTTGTCCACTCGCCAGGTATCGCGGTCGCAGTCGTCGGCGCCGGGCTTGACTGTCACATCCAGTGGCCACGGTTCGACGTTCTCGTAGCCGACGTGGAGATCCGCGAGCTTCCTGCCCCATTGGGCGAGCTGCTCAAATTGTTCTAGCGAGGAGGGCGGTGGTAGATGAGGGAGCATCTTCTTCAGGTCCGCCGCGTAACTGGTCCGGTAGCCGGGGTCGTGGAGTTGGGCGTATACGAAGTAGAAGATGTCGTCCTTGTTCACCGTCCCGTCCAGCGCTTCGGTGTATACGGCGGCGATGTCGTCGGTGATGTTGTCCACCCGCCGATAACCGAACTCATCCGCCGGCCTCTGATCACCAAGATCGAACCCGCCATCGGATGCCTCGGCGGGCACATAGGTCCACCGAGGGAAGAACTGCGCCGTATCGAGTACGTGCAAGTTCGGCAACAGATCGGAGATGAAGGGCGTGAACTCGAAGTGTGATGCCGCCCCAGTCAAGACAATCCCTATGTTGTGGTGGTGGGGGGTGGGGAACATCGATGGCGTGCGCCCGCGTTCATGGTTCAGGTGTTTGTCGAAGTAGACAAACTGCTGACTGAAGGGCCGGTAGAGGCTAGTTACGACGTTCTCGGGGTCGTAGGAAAGCTCGACCCCCCGGGCGGCGTGCGTGCGCAAACTTCGAGACCATTTGATCGTTGTTTCGTCGGCGTGCTTCGGATGCGCGGCGAGGAATGTGTTGACGGTCTTCTCGTTTACTTTGGTCAAGCCCTGTTGCTGCTTGTAGTAAGAGAAGTCGGCGAGGGCCTGATTGTAGTTATCGATGAGGCATCTGACCTGGTTCTCAAGCCGTGTGCGCGAGTAGCTGTACACCCACGGATCTCGAGTAGTTTCAAGTCCTCGAGAGTAGGTGTCGAAGTAGCGGGTGGCGGTGTTGCCAGTTTTCTTAGTCCCGAGCACTGGCCAGCCGCCGTAAGTGTCGTCGCGCTGGCCGATCCAATCGCCATAGGCGTTGGGGGTGAGGGCCTGCCAATCGACGTTCTCCAAGGTGGCGGTGTCAATGACGGCGAGCTTGTCTTCGCGCGAGAGGTAATCGCCGATGTCGCGGTAGAATATCTGGCATTGACCGGTGTGGGATGGGTTCTTGACGCCGATCCAGATCGCAATGGTGTTACGGCTACCTCCGCCAAAGACTTTCCCACCTTCTTTTCGAGACAGTTCTCCGGCAGTGCGTTGATTGCCACGGAGGTTGTAGACGTAGAGGCGACTGTAATCCTGGACTAGGGAGAGGCGGATGCCGTCGGCTGTGTTGCCGTCGATCCATCCGCCGTTGGAGACGAAGGCGACGATGCCCTGGTTCCCGATGCGGTCGGTGGCCCAGCGGAAGGCGCGCAGGTAGGAGTCGTACAGGCTGTTCTTGTTCGCGCCGGTCGAGAGCTTGGCGTAGGTGTCGGCGATACGGGAGTCGAGGGTGGGGTAAGACAAGTTGGCGTTGAGGTCGTTGGCTGAGCCTTGTCCGACGGAATACGGCGGGTTGCCAATGATGACGTTGATCGGGGTGTCGAGCTGGCGGGTGATGCGGTCGTTGTTAGCGGGGAACACCTGGAGGTCCAGGCCATCGTCGACTTCGGAGATCTGGAAGGTGTCAGCCAGCACGATGCCGGGGAAGGGCTCATAGTCGTCAACGGTGGCGCCGGTGAGGGCGTGGTAGGTGGTTTCGATGTTGACTGCGGCGATGTAGTAGGCCAGCAGCATTAGCTCGTTGGCGTGCAATTCGTTGGCGTACTTCCGGGCGAGATCGTCGGGGTGGATGAGCCCGGACTGCAGGAGACGGGTCATGAAGGTACCGGTGCCGGTGAACCCGTCGAGGATGTGTACCCCTTCGTCGGTTAGGCCGCGGCCGAAGGCGTCGCGGGACGCGTGGTCGGCCGCGCGGCAGATGAAGTCGACGATCGGTACTGGGGTGTAGACGATGCCGAGGGCGTCGGCTTGTTTGGCGAAGCCAAGCTTGAAGAACCGTTCGTATAGTTCCGCGATGACCTGCTGTTTACCCTCAGCGGAGGACACTTCGGAGGCGCGCACACGAACGGACGCGTAGAACTTATCCAGTGAGTTGGTTTCTGAATCCAGGCCGCTGCCGGACAGGGCGTCGACCATGGTTTGCATGACGCGGGAGACCGGGTTGTGCGCGGCGAAGTCGTGGCCTTCGAAGAGGGCGTCGAAGACGGGTTTGGTGATCAGATGCTGCGCCAGCATCGAGACCGCATCGTCTCTGCCGATGGAGTCATTCAGGTTGTCTTTCAGTCCTTGGATAAATTCGTCGAACCGGCGAGTAAGGTCCGGGTCGGCGACATCGAGGATGGCGTTGATTCTGGTAATGAGCCGGGCGGAGATGTCGGAGACATCTGAGGCCCAGTCCTCCCAGTAGGTGCGGGTGCCGACCTTGTCGACGATGCGGGTGTAGATGGCTTCCTGCCATTCGGACAGGGAGAACAGCGCCATCTGCGTCGCGGCGGCCTTGTCGTTGTCCTTCTTCCCTGTCTCTGCGGCTTCGTGGCCGTCGACGTGGTCGGTGGCAGCGGAGATGTTGCCGGCGAGGAGCTGTGAGGTGCCCTTGCCGAGTTCCTTGTCGGTGTTGCTGGTGTTGAGGGCGATGGAGTTGACCATCGCGTTGAAGCGTTCGTCGTGGGCGCGCAGGGCGTTGAGGACCTGCCACACGGTCTTGAACCGTTTGTTGTCTGCCAATGCCTGGGAGGGTGGGGTGTCCGCGGGGACTGCGACGGGAAGGATGATGTAGCCGTAGTCCTTGCCAGCGGATTTTCGCATGACGCGGCCGACGGATTGGACGACGTCGACTACGGAGTTGCGGGGGTGCAGGAACAGCACCGCATCCAACGCCGGTACGTCGACGCCTTCGGACAGGCAGCGGGCGTTGGTCAGGATGCGGCACTCGTCGTCGGCGACGGGCGCTTTGAGCCAGGACAGTTCCTCGTTGCGGCGCATTGCATTGTAGGTGCCGTCGACGTGGTGGACCTGGCAGCTCAGATTGCGGTTCGTCTCCAGGATCTCGCGGCCGTCGTCTTCGGCGTCGTCGAGCAGGTCCTGGTAGGCGTCCACGACGGCGGGGAACATCGATTCGATCTGCTTGGAGGAGGCGATGTCTTTCGCGAACGCGACGGCTCTCCGCATTGGCTGCGCTCCAGGTGGGAAGGATTCTCCCGAGGCGGTGGCGCCGGCGCGTTTGGCTAGACCGTTCCAGCAGCCCACGATCTTCGAGGCGTCGTCCAGGGAGAGTTCTCCGTCGACGGCGAACTGATCCTGCATCCGTGGTGCCATCACCGATTCGTCCACGGTCAGCACGAGCACTTTGTAGTCGGTGAGCAGGCCCTTGTCGACGGCTTCTCCGAAGCCGAGGCGGTGGAACTCTGGCCCGAAGATCTCGAGGTCGTCCATGGAGGAGATCTCGGCGGAGTGCTCCTCGGCCTTGGCTTTGGTGGTGTCATCGAACAGTCGCGGTGTTGCCGTCATGTAGAGCCTGCGGTGGGCTCTGAGGAAGTCTGCGTCGTGAACGCGGGTGAAGTTCGACGGGTCATCGCCGGCAAGGGTGACGCCGGTGGTGCGGTGCGCCTCGTCGCAGATCACCAGATCGAATGGATCGACCCCGTGTTCGGACTGGGCAGCCGCGACCGCTGGGAGAGACTGGTAGGTGGTGAAGACGACTGTCAACCCGGCGGCGCGCTTACCTCTACCCATCCGGTCGGCCAGCACAGCAGGGTCGGTGGTCACCGAGATGGCCACGTCCTCGGTGGCATAGTCCTCCGCAGCGCGGGAAACCTTGTTATCTGAGCAGACGGCGAACGATCGCATGTCGAGCTGACACTGGGCAGACCACTCCCGCAGCGTCTGTGACAGCAGTGAGATCGACGGGACCGCGAAAAGGATCCTGGCTCGGCCCCCATTGTCGGTTGCGGTGCGCTCAGCGATTTTCAGTGCCGTGAAAGTCTTGCCAGTACCGCAGGCCATGACGAGCTTGCCCCGGTCGTTGCCCTCATCGAAGCCGGTAAACACCTTGTCCACGGCGGTCTGCTGGTGCGGGCGTAGTTCATGCGGCGTTGACGGGGACAGGTCGATCGAGAGCTCACCCTTGGGCCAGGCGATGTCCCAATCGATCGGGGCGGCCTCAAGATGCTCGGTGCCGATCCGCTGCACCGACACGGTCTGCCCTTCGAGAGCTGCGAGTGCGTTCTTGCCCCACTTGTTGGTCGTGGAGATGATGATCCGTCGCGTGAACGGGGCCTTGCCCGACTCGGTGAAGAACGAGTCAATGTTCGCTTTGGTCAAGGTGTGATCGGGCGCGTAGAACTTGCACTGGATTGCCGCGTATTCTCCGGTATCGCGCACGCGGGCTACTAGGTCGATTCCGTTGTCGGGCTTGCCGTCTCGGTCCGGCCAGTCCATCCACTGCCACACCGCGTCATATTCGCGTGACAGGGTCGGGTCGAGTTCGAAGTAGCGCACCATCAGTTGCTCGAACTTCGTTCCCATCTCGACCGTATTCGGAGCCTGGCGGAACGCGTCGATGACCTGAGCAAACGATGACATGGCCAACATTGTCGCTCACACCGCGCGATCTCTTCTTCGGACACGCAACGCCTGTTGATGGACAGCATTGCGCAATGCTGTGAAACCTTGACCAGTCCGCAGTGGTGTGGTTGCCTCAAGAGCATCGGAGTACGCAGCCAGAAGGGGCCCCGACACTACAGAAGGAGGTCGACCGAGCCACTAGCAGTGGCACCGTGAGTCGATCTCGGTCGGGCACGGCGGTTATTCCGATATGTCGAGCCTTCCTTCGGCCAGACTTGGCGCCCCTCGGCGCATCGCCAGGACAGTTGACGACCACACCGCCGTCAGTGTCCATCTCTCCATACCCGGTTGGGTAGCGCGCGAGCTGTACAGCGCCGCGCGCCGAGACCACCGGGCTCTGTCTTCCGTCGCGTCGCTGGCGCTTGCGGAGTACCTCGGTATCTCGGAACCTCCGGAGCGGCTAGACGGGCCCTAGCCGAATCGCGTCGGGGCGCGCATCGAAATTCCTCAGCACACCAAGTCGCTAACTGGCCTGTGTCAGCGAGTTGGCTTGGTGACACCTGCAGCGAAATCGCCACGAGCCGGGCGGCAACCCGGCTCGTGATCACGCGAAGCGCTCAGGCTTCACTCTCATCTTTTCTCCTGAAGGAGTCCCCGTCATAATGACGCATTCCCAGACGCCGGTCAATGGCGAGCAGAATCTCGACAGCGCAACGCACCGCACGAAGACCCTGAGAATCACCTCTCTCGAGGGTGTGATCGCTCAGTTGCATCAAAGCGATCGATCTGTCCGTGAGGTGAACTTGGCAGATGTGACCTGGCATGACGTCGCTGATGCGCGTCCAGCCCGAACTTTTCGCGCCTACAAGGGCCGCAAGCACTACGACGGACTGTGGTGGTCATCAACCACGCGGTCGCTTGTCGGATTTGAATCACTGCACGAGCGGGCATTCCTCCTCACGGCAGATTCAGACCCCGAGGTCGTGCACATTTCTTCCCAGCCCATGGCACTGACAGGCCCGGATCTGGTCAGCGAACGTGAGCGCGTCCGGATTCCGGACTATCTGCTGGCCTACGCCGACGGGTCGGTCGAGTTGGTCGATGTGTCCACCCCGAAAAGGGCGATGACCGACCGTGTCCAAGGGGCGACCGGCTGGCTACGGCATGTCTGCCTCTTGCGCGGCTGGCGCTACCGACTATGGACGGGTGATGACCCGGTGCGGCTACGCACGCTTCGTCATGCGGCGGGCTACCGCAATCCACGGCTCGTGGCGCCCGAGGACTTGGACATCGTTCTGGAATCAATTCCCGCGTATGGGGTATCGATCCGCCAGTTGCTCAGCGACCTCCCGCCCCAGGTGGATCGACCTCGTATCATCCCCGCCGCACTTCATTTGGCTTGGCACGGACGTGTCAGCCTGGACTGGTCGACGAAGCTTCGCCTGGACACCGTGCTTCACGCAGATGGCACCGACGCGGATGAGGCGGTGGCCTGATGAGCACCACGTGGGTACCTGCAGTGAATATGACGGTGAAAGTCCGCGGGGAGCTGGTGACGATCGTGGAGATTACCGGCACCGACATAGTTCTGCGGACAGTCGTCTCCAACAGGATGTCAACGATCGGGATCGTTGAGTTCCTCACGGTTGTCGAGCAAGTCCACCCAGTGCAGCAAAGCTCGATGGTGACGGGGCTGGATCTACTCACCGCCAACGAGCGAACCAAGCTCGAGACGCTAGTACGTGAGTTGTCGTGGATTATCGATCCGCTCGACGATACGAGCGCCCCCGCCTCACTTGAAGAACGTGTCGAGGCGATCGCATCTGCCCGAGGAAAATCCACGCGGACGGTATACCGACTGCTGAAGACTTACCGCGAACAAGGGACAGATGGCCTCGTTTCCGGCAACCTCAAGCGGCGGCGCCTCATCCGAACCGATCAACGATGGAGCGAGATTGCCCGCGAGGTCCTCGCCAACCACGTGCGAGACACCACACGAAGCCGCAAACTGCTGCTCGAGGAGATTAATGAGCTGTTCCTCTGGGAGCTCGGTGACTTAGCCGACCTGCCCAGTCAGCGGTCCCAGTATCGAAGGCTTGAGGAATGCGCGAAGGGCGCAGCAACCTTTGCCGGCACCAAACGACGCGAGTCGGTTGCCAACTCCCCAAAGACCGCACATGGGCGAATGGACATCACACGGCCAGGGCAGTTGGTGGTGCTGGACTCGCACCGGGTGGACATCCTCGTCGTGATGCCGGGGTCCAGGTTGCACAAAGACCTCGTCACGCGGGTCGAGATCTCGGTTGCGCAGGACTACTACACCCGAGCGATCGTCGGAATTCAGGTAAGCCCGGCCACCGATCGCGTCGACGTGGGTCACGTCATCATGCAGGCATGCACCCCGATGCCTGCACCCGAGGGCACCCCGGCCGAGTCATCATGGCGATTCCACGGAATCCCACAGCAAATCTCGGTGCCACAGGGGCAGGTGTGGGGCATGCCGTACGTGGGCCCCGAGGCGATCCTCACCGATCGCGGAAAGCCGTACGTCTCTGAGCACGTGGTGTCGGTGTGCGAGGGCCTAGGCATCTCTGTGTACGCAGCTCAGCCCTACAAGCCGACTGATAAGGCAACGCTGGAGCGATTCTTCCGCACCGCGAACGACAGCTTGTTCTCTCGGCTTACCGGTTATGTCGGAAGTGACCCGACTCAGCGCGGACTGGACGTCGACAAGCAAAAGCTCATGACTGTTGATCAACTCGATACGGTTTTACGCCGATGGGTGTGCGAGGTCTACCACCACAACGCGCAGAGCGGGCTGACCTTCCCCGGGCTGCATCAGCGAGAGATGTCACCGGCAGAGATGTACTCCGCATCGATTGCTGTGCATGGTCTGCCGCAGTTGCTGGTCAGGCCCGACGACTGGTTCAAGTTCCTGCCCAAGGTCGCCAGAACGATTCAGCACTACGGAGTGCAGCACGACCGCCGGATCTACGACGGCCCAGTTCTGGACGCCTACCGTCATCGCCGGTCGACAGAGCCCCGGGTCAACCGGGCGGAGACGTTTCGATTCGCTGTTGACCCGCAGGACATCCGGAAAATCTACTTCCAAGATCCCGAGACCAATGAGGTCCACACGCTGTGGTGGACGCAAGCTCATGGTCTTGATGCACCGTTCAGCGACGCCATGATGCAGATGGTCCGAGCCATCGGGGCCGAGGATCTACCCGATCGGTGGCAGCACGAACGCGAGCACGTCGACTCAGCGGCGAAGGAGATGCACACGAACCGGAAGTTGCGCGCGCGCATTCACGAGGACGACTCCCGGTTGCCGAGCGTCCTGGACACGCTTGCAGCCGCAGATCGCGATTGGGCCGAAGTGAAACCGGACGATCCACGTCCAGCATTTGAGGACGCGTTCGAAGACGATCTCGATGATCCAGACGCAGATTTCGACGACGTCGTGCTTCTGGCGATCTCTGAGGACAGCGATGAGTCGGATGATGACTGGACGGGCTTGGGGCTATGACTGCTGAGATTTCGCGCAGGAGCTGGCAGGGGTGGCAAGCCTTCTGCGACACACCGTATCTGCAACGGCCGGACATCAAGACGGTCCCAGAACTCGCGGATATGGAGGAGGACGCGCTGGCGGAGTATCAAGAGTTGCGGATCCGCTACCACACGTTCATGACGCCGGTGGAGACTGCTTTTCTTAGAGAAATCCGCCAGGTAGTTCAGTTGGTTCGAGCGACGAATCCGGTCGGTGGGTACGCAGCACGCAACGCGGTCGTCATCGACGGTGCGCCGACGGTCGGCAAGACAACGGCGATCAACCATGTCGCTCGCGCCGTTGATCGGCGCTCACGCCGCCTCAACGGGGAGAGAACAGCCACCGGTGCGCACCGCATACCGACCGCCCGGATCGGCTTGAGCGGAAGTCCCTCGATCAAGGCGTTCTCGCGGTCGATAGCGACGTTCCTCGGAGTCCCCGAGGGGCTGAATCTCACCACTGAGAGGTGGACAGCGGCCGCGATGGGGGCACTCGAGAAGGCTGAAACCGAGCTGCTGATAGTTGATGACCTGCACTGCCTCAACACCGGTAGCCGCGATGGGCAGGCCTTGACTGACCATCTCAAGCGAATACTCGACGACTTCGCCGGCACGTGTGTGTACGCCGGCGTGGACTTGGCCGATAAGGGTCTCTATGACACCAGCGGCAGGAGAACCCGCGGCCGGATCGACCAGACCGCCCGGCGGTGGACCCTGGTTCGCGGTGACCGGATCTCCCTCTCCGATAAGGAGGGACAAAGAGAGTGGAAGAGTCTGGTCGCGACGTTGGAGTCCCAACTCGCGCTGTGCAATCACGAGTACGGCTACCTGGTTAGACACGCTGACCTGCTTTATGAATGCACCACCGGCAGCGTGGGTTCGCTGACTGAGTTACTCAAACGCGCCGCCGCCATGGCGATCGTCAGCGGCGCGGAGCGGATTGACGAGAGCGTGATCAATCAGACCCCCCTTGACATCGGAGCCGTCGCAGCACGCAGAGCCGCTGCCGGAGAACAACGCGCCCGGAAGGCCAAGGCAGCAAAGGGGAAACGTCGTGGAGCATGAGTTCCCCAGTGCACCCCTGGCTGTCACGCGCACGATGCGACCTGGCCAGGACCTGCAGAGCTTCCTTGAGTTAGTCGCTGGCGACAACTCCCTTTCGGTCAGCGAGTTGCTTCGCGCGCACGGAGAGAAGGCGCCTCAGGGGCCATACGACTTGCTGTCAGGCCCCGAAATCGACTGGGCCCGGATCGGGCACGCTCTGAGCATCGGCGCAGAGTCGCTGCGGTCGGCCACCTTCCACAGCATCCCCTTTGAAGCTGCGATCGCCGAGAGGTGGATCAACCCCGAGGCCTACCAACGGCAGGGGCATCGGCGAGACCAGCGTCTACGACGCTCCGGAGCCCGGTACTGCCCCGCCTGTCTGGTTGACCGAGACGGCGCGTGGAAGCTGCGGTGGTATCTGCCAACGGCCGTGGCGTGCACGAAACACCTGGTGCTTCTGGTCGACGCCTGCCCGGGGTGCGGGCGAGTACCGCACTCCGGAGAGAAGCGTCTGACTGCAGTGCCAGCTGATGCGAATCGCTGTCAGCACCCGAAGGCACTCAGCAAGGATGCGAAACGCCCCGGCCGTCCGGCGCGGTGCGGCACAGATCTGACCAGCGCAGCGGCGCGCAGTCTTCACCACGGGCACCCGGTCATAGCCGCTCAACGGATGGTTGACCACGCCCTCACCGCGCTGGTGCCCGGTGAACAGGTCACGGCCTGTGGCCTTGCAGTTCCAGCGACGGTGGTTCTCAACGCGCTCGTGCGCATCGTGAACTGGCTATCGATGTGGCAAGTGGACCTCGCAGACGCAGTAGCCGCCCATCTCACACCCGGGCGCAGAATCAGCGCGGGTACGGAATACCGCCTTTCCGAACACAGCGCTGGTCCGGGACCGATATTCGCCGCACATCTCAGTGCGGCTCAGTACGGGGTGCAGTTGGCTGCCGCAGCCGACATCCTCAGTGCGCCCCACCTCGAGGCCGCGGCTCAAGCCCTGGAGCGCTACGAGGACCTCAAGCATTCGCCCCCGGCCCACAGCGCACCATTCACCAGGGCCTTCATTCGCCAGCAGGATCGCTCAGACAGTGCACTGGCCACCGCAATCACCCTCACGCGTGAGCGCGACACGATGAAGGTCGCCGATCGGCTGTCATACCGGATGTACAGCCTGGTGCCGCGCAAACCGAAACGCCTTGGCGCTCCCGTCGCCTGGCCCGCCGCAGAGTCATCCTTGCGAAATCTGGAGCCAAAGCATCTGCCTCAATCACTCTGGCCTTCAATCACGGTGACCCTGCCGCGTCTGACGCAGAAAGACACCGGGGCCCAAGCGGTCAGCAACTCGTTGATCTTGGCGCGCATGGGCACGCACACCAGATGGTTTGAGCTCGCGGCACAGTTCCAACTGTCGTCTTCGAGCGCTCGGACCGTCAGCGCCCACCTGCAACGCCTGGCCGAAGACGATCTGCTCGACCACACACTGACTCTGCTAGACCAATACTGGGACGTGCTCGCATGCTCGCCTCCGCCGATCGACTATGACCAGCGGCGATGGGTCTTTCGGCGACCGCCACCGCTCGACACTGAACTCGACCGGGAGCTCACCCGACTGGACGTGGCGACGACGGAGACGACGCGGCACTTCGTGTCCGTACGCCTATGGGAAACACTGACCGGAAGCGATGCGCGCTTCACGGCTTTGGGGCCAAGTTTGGCGCCGGGTCGCAAGCGGACAGAGTATCGAGCGTTCCACAACAGGTTCGGGGCGCCACTACGGCACGCAATCGAGTCCGCGGCCACTAGAGCACTCGATACCGCCGGAATCGACGAGCCCGCCCAGTGGGAGCCATCCATTGACGGGCGGCCATCGCGGCACCGCGCCGTGCCGCACGAGCCATCTGACAAACGAGTCGATCCCCATCATCGCGACCTTCAGCAAGCACCTGACTCGAATTCGCTGGTCACCTGGTACCTGGAGAAGGGACGGATGGAAGAGCCGTTGGCATTCGGGAGAGATAGTGCCCCGTGATGTGGTGGGAATCGGTTCCGCGTCTGGT
>NZ_JAALDZ010000358.1:0-2553 GCF_014145125.1 Dietzia sp. CQ4
GGCGCGAGCCGCGCGCGGTGCGCGGGTCATGGCGGTGGTGAAGGCGGACGCCTATGGCCACGGCGCCGTGCCGGTCTCGCTCGCGGCGCTGCGCGGTGGGGCGGACGCGCTGGGCGTCACGACGATCGCCGAGGCGGTGCAGCTGCGTGACGCGGGCATCGACGCCGAGATCCTGGCCTGGTTGTTCGGGGTCGGTGACGACGTCGGCGTGGCGCTCGAGGCGGATGTGGACCTGGCGATCCCGAGCCCGGGCCACCTCGACACCGTTTGCGACGCCGCCCGGCGTACCGGCCGCCGCGCCAGGGTGACCCCCAAGATCGACACCGGGCTCGCCCGCTCCGGCATCACCCTCGACGAGTGGCCCTCCCTGCTCGACCGGCTGGTCGCCGCCTCCGACGAGGGCCTCATCGAGGTGACCGGGCTGATGGCGCACTTCGCGCACGCCGACGATCCGGGCAACCCGGTGATCGACCAGCAGGTCGACCGTCTGCACGCGTGCGTGGCGCAGGCCCGCGCCCGCGGGGTGCGGTGCCCGGTCAACCACCACGCCAACTCCGCGGCCACCCTGACCCGCCCGGACGACGGCTTCGAGATGGTCCGCCCCGGGATCGCCCTCTACGGGCTCAACCCGGTCGACGGTCTCGAGGCGGAGCTGGTCCCGGCCATGACGTTCTCCGCAGAGGTCCTGATGGTCAAGCGCATCGCCGCCGGTCAGGGGGTGAGCTACGGGCACACGTGGCACGCCCCGCGGGCCACCACGGTGGCCCTCGTGGCGGCGGGGTACGCCGACGGGGTGTGGCGACTGCTCTCGGGCAGGCTCGACGTGTCGATCGACGGACGCCGGTACCCGAACGTCGGCCGCGTCTGCATGGACCAGTTCGTCGTCGACCTGGGACCGGACCCGGGCGACTCGGTCCGCGTGGGGGACAGCGCCGTCCTGTTCGGTACCGGCTCCGACGGGGGCCCCACCGCCGCCGAGTGGGCACGCACCCTCGGGACCATCCACTACGAGGTCGTCACAGCAGTCCGCGGCCGAACGGTGCGCCATCACATTGTCGGGGCCCGGCACGCCACCGGTGGGCAGAGGGAGGGGTCATCATGAGCGGAGAAGCCGACTCGCCCGGGCGTCGGAGGTCGATGCCCCGACTCCGGCTGCCCCGGCGGCCCTCCCGGTCGAATGCGGGGGAACCCGTCGAGGTCCGGTCACCCGAACTGGTGGGCGGGGAGACCCGGGACGCCGAGTCCGTCGAGGAGCAGATCCGGGCCCCCGGGGGTCTCGCCGCCGGCCTGAGCGCCCTGGGAGCCGCGACGATCGGATCCGTGGGCACGCTCCTCCCGGGACGCCGGGCAAGTGACCCGTGGGCCGGCGAGGACATGTGGGAGCTCGGGGTCGACCGGGGTTCGATGGTCGCCGCCTCGGACGGTGTCCCGCTCGCTGTGCGGGAGGCCGGCCCGACCGACGCGCCGATGACCGTGGTGTTCGCCCACGGGTACACGCTGTCCATGGACTCCTGGCACTTCCAGCGCCGGCACCTCCAGGACCGATTCGGCTCCGAGGTCCGCCTGGTCTTCTACGACCAGCGCGGTCACGGACTCAGCGGCAAGAGCTCGCGCGACAACTCGACCATCGCCCAGCTGGCGTCCGACCTCAACTCGGTGATCTCCGCCACGGCGCCGACCGGCCCGATCGTGGCGATCGGCCAC
This sequence comes from Dietzia sp. CQ4, assembly GCF_014145125.1. Classification (NCBI taxonomy): domain Bacteria; kingdom Bacillati; phylum Actinomycetota; class Actinomycetes; order Mycobacteriales; family Dietziaceae; genus Dietzia; species Dietzia sp. CQ4. Next base: position 1,705 of record NZ_JAALDZ010000358.1, read on the forward strand.
TCCATGGGGGGCATGACGGTCCTCGGCTACGCCGTCCGCCACGAGGACGCGGTCCGCGAGCGCGTGCTCGGCGTGGGGCTGGTCGCCACGGCGATGGCGGAACTGTCGGAGTCGGGCCTGGGTGCCGTGCTCGACAGCAGGGCCGTCAGCAGATTCGTGGGCCTCGCCGGCCGCACGCCCGCGGTGTTCACCAGCAGCCGCAGGGCCCTCGGGGCGATCATCTCGCCGTTCATCTACGGCGGCTCGTTCGGCGACCCGGCCAAGATGAGCCCGACCGTCGCCAGGTTCGTGGACAAGCTCATCGCCTCGACGGACGTCCTGACGATCGCGAACTTCTTCGAGACCCTCACCCAGCACGACGAGTCCGCGGCCGTGCCCGTGCTCCGCGACGTGCGCACCACGGTGTTGTGCGGGGACCGCGACCTGCTCACCCCCCTCGACCGCTCGGTGGACATCGCCGAGGCGCTTCCGGACGCCGAGTTCGTGGTGGTCCCCGGAGCGGGGCACATGGTGATGTTGGAGGAGCCCGCGCACGTGTCGGAGGTCCTCGGCGACCTCATCGCGGACGCCATCGTCGAGTGGCGCGCACGCACGCGGGAGAAGTCGAGCGGCACCGGATCGTCGAAGGGCACCGGATCGTCGAGTGGCTCAGGATCGTCGAGGGGCACCGGGTCGTCCTCCCGCAGCGGCCCGTCCTCCCGCAGTGGCCCGTCGTCCCGCAGCGGCCCGTCGGCGCGCCGTAGCGCGGCGTCGTGACGATCGGGGTCCCGGGGGAGCGGACACTGCCGACGGTGGACGACACCCGTGCGCTCGGCGTCGAACTGGCGGGGCTGCTCCGGGCCGGTGACG
>NZ_JAALDZ010000359.1:0-1555 GCF_014145125.1 Dietzia sp. CQ4
AGCAGGGCTCGGTCTTCGGATTCCCCAATCCCTTCATCGGGCTGGTGGGCTACGCCGTGCTCATCGCGATCGGCGTGGCCGCCGCCTCGGGCGTGCGCTTCCCGCGCTGGTACTGGGTGGGCGCGTCGCTGGGCCTGACGTTCGCCGCGGGGATGGTGCACTGGCTGGCGTACCAGTCCATCTTCTCCATCCAGGTGCTCTGCCCCTGGTGCATGGTCGTGTGGGCCGTGACCATCCCCATGTTCTGGTACACGCTGCTGCACGTGCTGGCCAAGCTCACCGGCGCCGGCTGGGTGCGGGCGCTCCAGCGGTGGCACCTGGTCCCCGTGGTCGTGTGGTTCCTGGCCATGGCCGCGATCATCCTCTGGGCGTTCTGGGACTTCTACTGGGCGGACTTCTTCGGCAACCTCTGACGGGAGCGCCCTCCGGCCGGCAGAGCACTCCGGCCAGCAGAGCCCGTCGGCCGGCCCACGCCATCCCCGCCACCGGCACCGCCCGTGCGACCTGAAGGGAACCCGATGCGCTTCGTGGGAATCGACGTGGTGATCCCGGTCCACGACGAGCAGGAGCTGCTCCCCGGGTGTCTGGACTCGCTCGAGGCGTGCGCCGCGGTCACCCCCGTGCCGGTGACGGTGACCGTGGTCCTCGATTCCTGCACCGACGCCTCCGGGTCCCTCGCTCGCGGCCGGGCCCGGATCGTGCGGTGCGACGCGCGCAACGTCGGCGCCGCGCGGGCCGTCGGGTTCGACTCCCTCCCGCGACCCGCCTCGCCGCAACGGTCCGGGCAGCGCTGGTACGCCACCACCGACGCCGACTCGCGCGTGCCTCCCACCTGGCTGGCCGACCAGCTGACCCGGGCACTCGACGGCGCCGACGTGGTAGCCGGACTGGTCGAGGTGACCGACTGGTCCGAGTGGAACCCGGACACCCGGGTGCGCTACCTCGAGGGCTACCGGGCCGGTTCCGACCACCGGCACATCCACGGCGCCAACATCGGCATCTCGGCCCGTGCGTACCGCGACCTGGGCGGGTTCGAGCCCCTGCCGGTCCACGAGGACGTGCGCCTGGTGCACCGAGCCGAGGAGGCGGGTCTGGTGATCGCCTGGTCCACCGCGACGCCGGTGACCACCTCCGCCCGGCGGCACTCCCGGACCCCCGGTGGGTTCTCCGGCCACCTGGCCCTGACCGAGCTGGACCACGCAGGGCTGGATCACGCCGAGTCGGACCACGCCGAACCGGACCACGCCGAGTTGGACCACACCAGGAGCGGGGTCACCCCATGACATCACCCGATCGCCCCCGCGGAGCCGACCTCGCCCGCGAGTGGGTCCAAGAGGGGCGCGCCGACCTGCCCCTCCCCGGACACGGGGACACCCGCGCCCGCTGGTCCGAGCTCACCGCGATGTGCGCCCACGATGTGTCGGCCGGCCGCCTGGTCGAGGCCCACGCCGACGCCGGCGCCATCCTCGCCGAGATCGAGGGCACCCGAGTCGCTCCCGGTGAGTTCTGGGGCGTGTGGGCCGCCGAGCCGCCGACACCGCGGGTCACCGCGCGG
>NZ_JAALDZ010000035.1:0-3431 GCF_014145125.1 Dietzia sp. CQ4
TCGGAGACCGGGGAGCCAGCCGTCACGACGCTGATGACCACGACTACGACGACGAGGCCACCCACTCACCGGGATGGCCGCTCCCGGCGCCGGACCGCGGTCTCGTGCTGGCGCAGGCGCTGGGGCTGATGGTCGTCACGGTGTTCGGTTGGTACGCGCTCTCGGGGCTGCGGGCGGTCACCGGGTCCACGCTGCTGCCGTTCCGGATGATCCCGGTGATCACGCTGGCCCTCGCGCTCGCGGGGGTGGTCGGCTCGCTCGCCCTGGCCCGGTGGGCGCTGGCCACGTCGCCCGCGGATTCGCGCGGCCGGGTCGCCGCGGTGGCCGTGGTGGTGGCCGGTCTGGCCGCGATCCAGATGGTGCAGCACGTCTCGGAGGAGGACTCGCGGTTCGCCGCCGCAGCCCGCGAGGCCCCCGCGGCCCCGGCGGAGGTGCTGGAGGCGATCGACGAGATGACCCCCGGGCAGGAGCCCTCGGACCTGGTGGTCCTCACGTCGGTCCCGACCGTCTACGCCTACCGCCCGTATTTCACCTTCCAGGCACCCGCGCAGGCCTACGCCACCCCGGCCGGTCGGTACACCGCACGGACGGACGAGGTCCGGGAGTGGGCCTCCATCGACTCCCCCCGTGAGCTGGCCGCCGCGATGGACTCAGGCCCGTTCCGCGGCCCGGACGTGATGGTGTTCGATCGGGAGGGCTCGAGGAACTGGGTGGTCCCGGTGGCGATCAACGAGATGCCCCTGGCCCGGAACAACAGTCGGGAGAAGATCCGGTTCCACCCGGAGCAGTTCGAGGACCCGGCACTGTTCGACGTCCGCGAGGTGGGCTCGAGAGTGGTGGTCGTGCGGCGGTGAACGGGCCGGGCCGGGCCGGAGGCCGGGCGAGGCGCGGTGTCGCCGGCGTCGTCAGGCGGGGCGCAGCGTCGCCGGCGCCGGGAACGGTGCGACGATCTCGCGGCCGACCTCCTCGATCGCGTCCGTGAGCGCCGTCGACAAGACGATCCGGTTCTCGTCGAGGTGGGAGATCCGCACCACGGTGTCGCGGCCGTTCTCGTGGAACAGGAAACGCTCCATGAGGAACCGCAGACCGATCCCCTCGAGTACGTCCTCCGCCCTGTGCCAGTCGTCGACCGGGTCGAGCGGGCGGCCGAGCCGGTCGATCGGCACGAGCAGCGGCTCGGCGGTGGTCATGTCGATCCAGCCGATCAGTTCGCCGTCCTCACGGCGGTGCGGGATCCACGCCTCGGGGACCATCCGGGCCTCCTCTCGTGCCAGCTCCGGTCAATTCCCGTCGGGGTCAGAACTTACGGAAGCTGTGACCGAGCAGCCGCTTACCGCCCTCGGCGAACTTGCCGGCCCGGGCCGCGGTCGGCAACAGAGACAGCGCGTTGAACCGCGAGGTCAGGTGCAGACGCGCGGCCCGCTCGGCGCTCTTCCAGCCCCGGGCCGCGAACGCGTCGGCCTCACCGGCGAAGAAGCGGGCCTCCTCGTCGAAGCGGCGGCCGTCGAGCGCGCGCACCGAGGAGTCGGAGGCGGAATGCCGGCGGTAGAGGAACGCCAGGGTCGGGTCGTAGACCATGTGACCGCCACCGGTGATCACGTCGACCAGCAGCGCCAGGTCCTGCACCACGTCCAGTCCCTCGCGGAACCCGATGCGGCGGATCCACTCGGAGCTCCACGCCAGCGACGGGAAATAGGTCCAGTTCCCGTGCATCAGCGAGGTCATGAGCTTCTCGCCGTGGAGGACCGTGCGACCGTCGGCCTTGGGCGAGGTGAACGCCTTGACGGTGTCGGACAGGGGCCGCGCGGGGGCACCGTGTTCGTCGATGACGCTGACGCCGACCTCCATCACGGCGGCGTCGGGAACGGCCGCGAAACCGTCCGCCACCACCTGCAGGTAGTTGGGCAGCATGACGTCGTCGGCGCCCATCACCACGACGATCGGTGCCGTGACCATCTCCAGGCACTTGCGGTAGTTACCGTTGGCGCCGAGGTTGGTCTCGTTCTTCTCGTAGGTCACCCGCTCGTCGCGCGCGGTGATCTCCCCCATGTAGCGGGCCGGCTCCGGGTCCGGGTAGCCGTCGTCCACCACGACCAGACGGAAGTCGGTGTAGGTCTGGGAGAGGACACTGTCCACAGCCTTCTTGAAGTGTCCGACATCCCCGTAGTAGGGGAGCATCACATCGATGGCCATCGGGGAACCGCCGTCCTTCTCGTCACAGGGTTTTCCGTTCGATCGCATAGTATCGACCGGCGATGAGCAGTGACAGTGAGCGACTCCCAGGACCCTCCGGCGCGGCAGGGGGCGGCCCCACAGGCAACCGCGACGTCTGGCTGGTCGTCCCCTGCTTCAACGAGGGCACCGTGATCGAGGACGTCCTCGGCACCGCACGCGAGACGTTCCCCAACATCGTTGCCGTGGACGACGGTTCGACCGACGACTCCGCGGCGGCGATCCACCGGGCGGGCGCACACCTGGTCCGGCACCCGGTCAACCTCGGGCAGGGGGCCGCCATCCAGACCGGTGTCGAGTACGCCCGCGCGCAACCCGGCGCCCGTTACTTCGTCACCTTCGACGCCGACGGGCAGCACCAGGTCAAGGACGTCCTCGCGATGGTCGAGCGGCTGCGCTGTGAGCCCGTGGACATCGTGGTGGGGACCCGCTTCGGCCGCCCACGCCGCGAGGGCGACCAGGTGCCGCTGATCAAGCGGGTCGTCCTCAAGACCGTCGTCATGCTCAGCCCACGCACCCGCAGGCTCGGTCTGACGGACGCCCACAACGGACTGCGGGTGTTCAACCGGCGGGTCGCCGACGACCTCAACCTGCGCATGAACGGCATGAGTCACGCCAGCGAGTTCGTGGAACTGATGGACAGCCGTGGGTGGCGCGTGGCCGAGCAGCCGGTCGACATCCTCTACACCGAGTACTCCATGTCGAAGGGGCAGTCGCTGCTCAACGGGATCAACATCCTCTCCGACGGTTTCGTGGGAAAGAGGTTGCCGCGATGATCAAGGCACTGCTGTTGCTCGCCGGCGCCGCGCTGGTGGCGTTCTTCCTGGCCAACCGGCGCAAGGCGCGGGCCAAGGCCGGGGTCAAGATCGGCTTCGTGCTGTTCGTGGTGTTCATGGTCTACGCCGTGCTGCGCCCGGACGACCTCACCGTGGTGGCCAACGCGCTGGGCGTACAGCGCGGCACAGACCTGGTGCTCTACGCGCTGGTGATGGGCTTCGCCTTTGTCACCGTCTCCACGTACGTGCGCTTCCGTGAACAGGAACTGCGCTACGCCCGGCTGGCCCGGTCCATCGCGCTGCAGAACGCGGTGCGGCCGGAGGACGAGCCCCACGCGACCGCGGTGATGCCCGCCGCGGACGACGACGACCGCCCGCGACGGTGACCGGGCGGCCGACCCCTCGCGCGGAGCTCGGGGGCTC
>NZ_JAALDZ010000360.1:0-2758 GCF_014145125.1 Dietzia sp. CQ4
GGGCGAGCGCATCCGCGCTCGCCCCTCCCGCCTATTTCGGCGGCGAGCGTCTCGGCCGCGTGGGAACTCGGTGATGCCGGATCGCCCTGCGGCGGCGCGCCCCACCGTGCGCCCCCCGGCTCTCCACTTCGCCCCACCGGGGGTCCATCATTCGCCCCTAGGGTGTGAAATAGTCACAGGAACCACATCTGTTCGCCGACTGTGGCCGTCTCCGGCGTGACTCCCGGCGGGTTCTCCAGCTGGTCACGGGTCGACAGGGTGCTCTGAACTGCAGAGATGTAAGTCGGTGGGGAGAAGTGGGGCACAGGCCTTGTTTGTGGGGCGTTGTGGGGTACAGTGGGGGACGCGAGGAGCTCGAAGGGGCCTGAACCCAGGAGGTGGCGGGTGACCGACACCGATCCCACCGACTCCGAGCGTGAACGAGCCTTCGTCGGGTACGGGACGCACCGTCCCAAGCTCGACGACAAGGGGCGGCTGACGATCCCCGCCAGATTCAGGCCTGGCCTGGCCGACGGGGTGGTCGTGTGTGGGTGGTTCACCAACACGCTCTCGGTCTTCCCGGAACGCGAGTTCGACGCGTTGGTCAGAAAGGTCCGGCCGACCGCCAACCTCAGTGAGAGGCACATGGCGTTCTTCCGGCTCCTGGTGAGCGGCGCGGAGGTCCAACAACTCGATTCGCAGGGACGGGTCTCCATTCCGGCGAGTCAGCGGAACTACGCGGGCCTCGGCAAGGACTGCGTGGTCAACGGCCTCGGAGAGCGTCTCGAAGTCTGGGACGCCGAGGCCTGGGACCGCTACAGCGCGGAGAACCTCCCCGTGTTCTCCGAGATGGAGGGCACCTCGCTGGGGATCGAGTTCTGATCCCCGGGACGGACCAGCACGACGGAACGACGGAACGACAGCACGACTGCACGACGGACGGAGCCCCCCGGCCCCTGCCCGGCACCACCCTGACGTACTTCCCCAACGCCAGGTGGGTACCGGACGGGGACCAGGGGGCTCCACCACAACCGGAGCACCGATGACATCCGGACGCGAGGGAGGCGACATGGCGGAAGAGCCCGACTCCGACCGCGCGGCTGCCCGGTCCGGTCACATCCCCGTCTTCCTCGACCGCACCCTCGAACTCTTCCGGCCCGTCGTCGACTCCGCGGCCGCGGAAGGCCGTCGCCCGGTGATCGTGGACGGCACGCTGGGTCTGGGCGGTCACACCTCGCATCTCCTCGCCGAGTTCGACGACCTGAGGGTGGTCGGGGTCGACCGCGACCCCGAGGCCCGCGAGATCGCCACCCGCAGACTCACCGCCTACCGGGACCGGTTCACTCCCGTGCACGCCCGCTTCGACGACTTCGATTTGATCGTGGACAGCCTCCCCGAGGACGCGAGGGACGCGGCCGGCCCGGCGATCGACGGCGTGCTGCTGGACTTCGGGGTCTCCTCGATGCAGCTCGACGTGGCCGAGCGCGGTTTCGCGTACTCGGTCGACTCCCCGCTGGACATGAGGATGGACCCCACCACCGGCCCGACCGCCGCCGACATCCTGGCGGACTACCCGCGTGACGACCTCGCCAGGATCTTCCGCGTCTACGGCGAGGAGCGGTTCGCGCGTCAGATCGCCTCCGCGATCGTGCGTCGCCGTGAGACAGATCCGGTCGCCTCCAGCGCCCAGCTCGTCGAGCTGCTCTACGACACCATCCCGCAGGGCGCCCGCCGCACCGGTGGGCATCCGGGCAAACGTGTCTTCCAGGCGCTGCGCATCGAGGTCAACGCCGAGCTCGAGGCCGTGGAGAACGCGGTCCCCGGGTACCTCGACCTGCTGAGGGGTGACGGGCGGGCGGTGTTCATGGCGTACCACTCGCTCGAGGACAAGATCGTCAAGCGGGAACTGACCACCCGGACCGCCTCGCGCACCCCGGCCGGTCTGCCGGTGGAACTGCCCGGACACGGTCCCGAGTTCGAGGCCGTGACCCGCGGTGCGGAGAAGGCCTCACAGTCCGAGATCGATCACAACCCGCGCTCGGCCTCGGTCCGGGTGCGCTGCGTCCGGCGTATCGACGGGAGAACCCCATGACGAGCACGATCGACACGTCGGATCCCGCCGACGACCTCGACACCCGGCGCGGCACCACCACCGAGGGCGCCGAGCCGGTCAGAGGCGTCGGGGCCGTGGGCCTGCGCCGGAAGCCGGTCACCCGCTCTGTCCGGGGCCGCCGGACGGTGGTCGTCCCCGCGGAACGGCTGAGTCCCGCCGACCTCGCGGGGAGGATCCCCTTCGTCGTCGTCATGCTCCTCCTCATCGGTACCGGCGTCGGCGGCACGCTCCTGCTGTCCGCGCAGACCACCCAGGACACCTACAACCTCAAGAACGCGCGTGACGCCAACGTCCAGCTCGTCGAACGCATGGAGGCCCTCCAGGCGTCCAACGAGCGCGCCCGGTCGGCGGAGGTCCTGGCCCAGCGCGCCGAGAAGCTCGGGATGGTCGGGGTCGCCAGCGCGCCGATCCTCACCAGGGGTTCGGACGGCGTGATCGAGGTGGTCGGCGAGCCCGAGGCGAAGCTCGGCGCGCCGGTCAAGCCGCTGCAGCCGGCTCCGGTAGCGTCCGAACCGTCGACGTCGCCCGACCGGGGCGGATTCGACGCACCGCCCGCGCAGGCGCCCCAGGACAGGACCCCTCGCGGGGTCGCCCCCGTCCCGTATCCGCCACTCGCCGCTCGTCCGGCCCCCGTCGCGCCGCCGGCGCCGATGGACCAACCCGCAG
>NZ_JAALDZ010000361.1:0-5801 GCF_014145125.1 Dietzia sp. CQ4
CCCGGGTCGACGCGAGAGCGTCGACCCGGGCCTCGTCGTGTCGTCGGGTCCCGCGGCCGGACCACCGGCACCCGCGCCGCGAGAGGGCTCCGGCCGGCGGTGATCGTGGACGAGGGGTTGACAGTGGCGCGTCACGGTGCATACTTAAGCCATCGCCTAATTAAGGAATGAGTGAATTGAAGCAGGCAGGTGATCCGCTGTCCCGGGTGTTCCAGGCGCTCGCCGATCCCACGCGTCGCGGGATCCTCGAGCGGCTCAGCGCCGGGCCGGCCACTGTGGGCGAGTTGTCGGAACCGTTCGACATCAGTGCACCCGCCATCTCGCAACACCTCCGGGTGTTGGAGACCTCCGGTCTCATCGAGCGAAGCACGCGCGCCCAGTGGCGGGTGTGCACGCTCCGGCCGGAACCGCTGGACGCCGCCACGGCCTGGGTCGAGCGCAACCGCGCGCTGTGGCAGCAGAAGTTCGACCGACTCGACGACGTGCTCACCGACATCCGGCCCGGGCACGCCGACCCCACGGATCGAGGTCGCACGCCTCGATCGAAGGAGTGACGACATCATGTCCGTCCCGGAATTCACCATCACCCGCACATTCGACGCCCCGCGCGAGACCCTCTGGCGCGCGTGGACGGATCCGACACTGGCCGCTCGCTGGTGGCACCCGCACGAGGTCACGACCCCTGCCGAGAGCGTCTCGATCGATCTCCGCGTGGGTGGCAGCTACGCCTACCTCATGATCGACCCGGACGGCGGCGAGTGGCCGGCCACGGGCGAATACCTGGAGGTCCGCGAGCCCGACCGGCTCCGGTTCACCTGGGGCAGCCCGGACGACGAGCGCGGGGACGAGGTCCCCGTCATCACCGTCGACCTCGCCGAGGCGGGCGAGGGGCGCACCCTGATGACCTTCCACATGGCCCGGCACCCCGACGACCGCGGTTCCGAACACGGCGTCCACGACGGCTGGACCGAGGCGTTCGAGGAGTTGGACGGCGTGCTCGCATCGTCCACCGCCCGCTGAGGACCGCCTGCTCGGCGGGCGGTCCCGTCGGTCAGAACCAGTCGTCGCGCATGTCCAGGGTGGTGCGGTCGCCCGCGGCCAGCAGGTCGAACTTCGCGTCCACGACGGGCAGCTCGCGCCGCAGGAAGTACGCCGCGGCCTGCCGCTTCCCGGCGGCGAACCCGTCGGCGTCGTCGTCGATCCGACCTTCCAGGGCGAGGACCTGCTCGAGCCAGATCCAGGCGATCACGATGTGACCGGCGGCCTCGAGGTACTCGGTGGCGTCGGCCAGGAACGCCTCCGGGTCGGTCGCCCCGAGCCCGGCGAGTGCGGTGGTCACCTCGATCAGGCGCGTCACCCGCGGTCGGAGCAGCGCGGCGAACTCCTCGGCCGGGCCGCCTGCCGCATCCGCCCGGTCGCAGGTGGCGGCGATGCGCTCGCTCAGTGCGGCCAGTCCGGCACCACCCCCGGCGAGGACCTTGCGCCCGAGCAGATCCTGGGCCTGGATCCCGTGCGTGCCCTCGTGGATCGGGTTGAGGCGGTTGTCGCGGTAGTGCTGCTCGACGTCGTAGTCGATCGTGTACCCGGCCCCGCCCAGTACCTGTACCGCGAGTTCGTTGGCCTTGAGGCACCACTGCGACGGCCACGACTTGGCGATCGGGGTGAGGACGTTGAGAAGGGTGGAGGCGGCTGCGGCCTCCTCCGGGGACCCGGTCTTCTCGTCGTCGACGAGCCTCGCGCAGAACAGCCCCAGCGCCAGGGCGCCCTCCACGTAGGACTTCTGGGCCAGCAACATCCGCCGCACGTCGGCGTGCCCGGTGAGCATGACCTGCGGCGAGGAGGGATCGGCACCGACGGTCCGCCCCTGAGGGCGGTTGCGCGCGTAGTCGAGCGACTTGAGGTACCCGGTGTACCCGAGGGCCGTGGCGCCCAGACCCACGCCGAGCCGGGCCTCGTTCATCATGGTGAACATCTTCTTGAGGCCGGTGTTCTCCTCGCCCACGAGGTATCCGACCGCGCCCGGCCGGCCGCCGGGGGTGTGCATGCCCTGGCCGAGGGTGGGCATGGTGTTGACCGTGCCGCGGAAGCCCATCTTGTGGTTGAGGCCGGTGATCACGATGTCGTTGCGCTCCCCGATCGAACCGTCCTCGTCGACCAGGTACTTCGGCACCACGAACAGGCTGATGCCGCGGGTACCGGCCGGCGAACCGGGCACCTTGGCCAGTACGAGGTGCACGATGTTCTCGGACATCGTGTGTTCGCCGCCGGAGATCCACATCTTCTGCCCGAACAGCCGGTAGGTCCCGTCGTCCTGCGGCTCGGCGCGGGTGGTGATGTCGGCGAGGTTGGAGCCGGCCTGCGGCTCGGACAGGCACATGGTGCCGGTGAACCGGCCCTCGACCATCGGCTTGACGTAGCGCTCGATCTGCTCGTCCGAGCCGTGCTCGATCAACAGGTTGGCGTTGCCGGTGGTGAGCAGCGGGTACGCCGCGGTGGCGACGTTGGCCGCGTAGAACCACGCCATGCACGCCAGGTAGGCGGTGTAGGGCAGTTGCATCCCGCCCACCCGCTCGTCCATCGCGGCGCCCACCAGGTCGGCGTCGGCGAAGCGGCGCAGCGCCTCGGCGATCTCCGGGATGAGCTCGACCTCCTCGCCCACGAGCCTGGGCTCGTTGAGGTCCGCCTTGCGGTTGTGCGGGGCGAAATACTTCTCGGCGAGCTCGGCCGACAGGTCCACCACGGCGTCGATGGTCTCGCGGGAGTGGTCCGCGTACCGCTCACGCCCACACAGCTCGGACACCTGCAGCCAGTCGTGGAGCAGGAAGTCGAGATCGGCGCGGGACATCACTGTGGAGGGGAGGGGGAGCGAGGGAGTCATGCCCCGCAGGGTACTTGCCCCGGGCGCGGTGCCGACTCGGGCCGTGCCCGGCGGAACCGGGACGGGCGGCCCGCGGGACCGTCAGCCCCCGCTGGTGGCGCGGGCGAACTTCTGCCCCATCCCGAGCATGGTCCTGGCGTACGCGGCGGGCATGAACCGCTTGCCGCGGTAGGCCTTGCGGGCGTCCGGGTCGGGCAGGATCAGGAACTCCTTGGCGTCCAGACCGGTCATCACCTCGGCGGCGATCTCGTCCGCGCCGCGCTCGGAGCGGTCGATGAGCTTGCTCGCGAATCCGCTCGCGGCGGGGTCCGAGGAGTTGAGGCTCGAGGCCAGGTTGGTGCGGAAGAACGACGGGCACAGCACGGACACGTCGATCCCGAACGGCTCCAGCTCCCACCGCAGGGTCTCGGAGATCGCCACCACGGCCGCCTTGACCGCCGTGTAGGAGGCCATGGTCGGCGGGTGTACGAGCCCGGCGAGAGACGCCGTGTTGACCAGGTGCCCGTGGCCCTGCGCCTTGAGCATCGGCACGAAGGTGCGGCAGCCCCGCGCCACACCCAGCAGGTTGATGTCCGTGATGAGCCGCCAGTCCTCCTCGGTGAGGTACTCGATGCGGCCGCCCTGGGCGATGCCCGCGTTGTTGACCAGCACGTCGATGCCGCCCCAGATCTGCTCGATCTCCGCGCGCGCCGCCTGCCATTCCTCCTCGGAACGCACGTCCAGTCGCAGATAGCGCGCATCCCCGGGGACCGAGGCGGGCCGGTCGTCGGTGGCCGCGAGGTCCGCGACCATCACTCGGTCGCCGCGCTCGAGGAACGCCGTGACCAACGCCAGACCGAGACCCGACGCCCCGCCGGTGACCAGTACCCGGCGGTTGGTGTCCGTGGGGGAGGGGGAGGAGACGAACGGCAACCGGGCGAGGCCGGGGACGGGGAGGTCGGACAGCGGGAGGCGGGGGAGACGCATGACGCGAAACTACCGTCTCACCCGCGCGCGAGGGGTGCGGGCTGTCCTGCGGCGCCGAGGAACCCGGCGGCCATCGACACCGCGGGCCCCGAGGAGTCGGCTCCCTCGATGAGCACCGCGAGGGCGATGTCCCCGGTGGAACCGACGAACCAGCCGTGGGCGGGACCGGTGCCGACCTCGGCCGTGCCGGTCTTGCCCCCGAGTCCGGGTATCGAACCGGCGGCCGTCGCGGTGCCCGATCGGACGGTCTGCTCCATGTACCGGCGCAGGGTGTCGACGACTCCGGGGTCGAGCGGTTCCGGTGCGTCGTTGGCGTCGCCGGTCATCCCGTCGACGACGTGCGGCAGGATCATCCGCCCGCCGTTCGCCAGCGAGGCCGTCATGACCGCCATCCCGAACGGGCTGGCCAACACCTCGCCCTGCCCGATCGCCGCTTCCACGCGGGCCGGGCCCTGCTCGGTGACGGGCACGGACCCGGTGAAGGTGTCCGCTCCGAGGCCGGGGGCGAAGAACCCGACGCCCAGGCCGAGCTTCGCGGCCGTGTCCTTCATGGCCTCCGGCGTCAGCCGGTCGCTGATGACGGCCTGGCTGGTGTTGCACGACCGGGCGAAGGCGGTCTCCAGCGGCACCGGGCCGAGCTCGAAGTCGTCGTCGTTGGGGATCGTGCGCCCCGACACGGTGACCGAGGCCGGGCAGGGCACGACCTCGTCCGGGCCCACGACGCCGGCCTCGAGCGCCGCGGCCGTGGTGACGATCTTGAACGTCGACCCCGGCGGGAAGCGGCCCTGCATGGACACCGGCCCCTGCCGGTCGGCGGCGGAGTTCTGTGCCACGGCCAGGATTCCGCCCGTCGAGGGCTGGATCGCCACGATCGAGGCGCCCAGGGCGGAGGAGTCCACCGCCTGCTGGGCGGCCCGCTGCATCGAGATCTGCAGCGTGGAGACGAGGTCGTCGACCTGGCCCACCGGGGCGCTGCCGAGCTCGATCGGTTCCGCGTCGGGATTGACGATCTCCGCGGTCCAGCCGCCCTCCTCCTGCAGCGCCTCGGTCCAGGCGTCGGGCAACCCGGTGAGAGCGGGGGAGTCGAGGTCCCGGTCGGTGCGGATGAGTTGGCCCTGCTCGGGCAGGCTCACCCCCGGGACGGCGGCGAGCTGCTCGCGGATCGGGTCGATGTCGGACGGGCGGAGCGCGACGATCTGGTACGGCTGGTCCCCCGCCTCCGTCATGCCCTCGCGGATCGTCTGCCCGGTGATCGTCGGCACCACGGGGTTCACCAGCGCCGCGACAGCGTCGGCCGACTCCACCGCCCCCGGCGCCAGGGTCACCGCGGTCACCGGAGTCCACTGCAGCAGCGGTTCGCCCGTGCGGTCGAGGACCGAGGTGTCGTAGTCCAGGATCTCGGAGAAGGCCAGGGTGCCCCCCGGCTCGAGGCGGGTGTCGAGGATCGTCGGCGCCCACTCGACCTTCCAGTCCTCGCCGACCCTGGTGGTCCGCGCCTCGCCGGTGGTCGTGACGATGCGGGCGGCGCCTTCCGTGCCGGGGGTCCCGCCGGCCGGGTCGGAGCCGGTTTCGTCGTCGTCGGCCTCGTCGTTGTCGGGCTCGTCGTCTCCGGCCGTCCCCATGTCCCAGGTGATCTCGACCGTCACGGGGTCGCGGTCCGGGCGTCGGTCCCCGTCCGGGGCCCCGGCGGAGAGGGTCGGCGTGAATCCCATCGCCAGCACGTTGGCCTCGAGGGTCTCCTGCGCCGCCACCGGATCGGTGGTGAGCGCGGCCGCCCCCGCGAGGTCGCCGCTGCTCAGCGCCGAGAGGAACTGCTGGAGTTCATCGGTGCCGGTGTCACCGGTCAACGCCGCGCACCCGGTACCGGTCAGGGCCACCGTCAGGGCCGCCGCGACGAGTCCGGCGACGGGGCGGGGTCGGCGGCGGGCGCTGCTGGGGCAGGGGCGGCGCGGTGTCG
>NZ_JAALDZ010000362.1:0-7698 GCF_014145125.1 Dietzia sp. CQ4
CCGGCCCCCCGCCGACCAGCGCGACCGTCCCCCGCAGCCTCTCCTCGACCTCCGGCGCCTCGGCGCCGGCGTCGCTCAGAGCGCGGGCGACCACATCACGGGCCTCGGCGGTCCGTGCGCGGTCCCCGGTGAGCACCGCCACCACCATCTCGTCGCGGCGGACGACGGCGGGCGTCACCGCGGTGCCCGAGTTGACGGCGTCCGACCGCACGCAGAAGGTGCGATCCTGCTCGGCTTCGGCGGCGACCCTGGCGTTGACCAGGGAGTCCTTGGTGGCCGCCACCACGTACCAGGCGCCCTCCAGGTCGCCGGACCGGTACTCACGGGCCTCCCACCGGATGCGTCCGGAGTCGACCAGTCCCTGCAACGTGGGCGTGATCTCAGGACTCACCAGGTGGACGACGGCACCCGACTCGAGGAGCACCGGGATACGCCGCTGGGCCACCGATCCGCCGCCGATCACCACGACCCGACGGCCTTCGAGGTCCAAGCCGACGGGGTACGGGTTCACGGGCCGGATCATGCCGCCGATCCTATCCGCCGTCGGTGGCCGCGACCGCCTCGGCCCCGAGGCACTGTGATACGCGTCATCCCCCGGCCACAGCGACGCGGCGACCGGGGGATGAGGGTTCGTACGGGGCGGGGTCCGGCCCGCCGTCAGGCCCTCTGATCGAGCTTGAGGGTGCGGGTCGAGCGCTCGAACTGCTCGGCGAACAGGCCCTCTTCCGCGGCCAGGTCGCGACCGAGGGACGGGATCATCTCCTCGAGCGCGGGCTTCCAGTCCGCGAACCGGCTCGGGAAACAGCGCTGCAGCACATCGACCATCGCGTCGACGGCCGTGGACGCACCGGGGGACGCCCCCAGCAGACCCGCGATCGAGCCGTCTGCGGCGTTGACCACGGCGGTACCGAACTCGAGGGTCCCCCCGCGCCCGTTGGGCTTGATCACCTGGACACGTTGGCCGGCGACCACCTTCTCCCACTCGCCGTCCTGCGCGGACGGCACGAAGTCCCTGAGGGTCTCGACACGAGCGCCGTGATTCTTGGCGAGCTCGGTGATGAGGTACTTGACCAGGCCCATCTCGGTGAGCCCGATGTTGGCCATGGGCAGCAGATTGCCAGGACGGATGCTCGAGGGCAGGTCCATGAAGCTGCCCATCTTGAGGAACTTCGGGGTCCAGCCGGCGAACGGGCCGAAGAGCAGCCCCTTCTTGCCGTCGATGACGCGCGTGTCGAGGTGCGGAACCGACATCGGCGGCGCGCCGACCGACGCCTGGCTGTACACCTTGGCCTGGTGCTGGTCCACGAGGTCGGGGTTGGTGCAGCGCAGCCACTGGCCCCCCACGGGGAACCCGCCGATGCCCTTGATCTCCGGGATGCCCGACTTCTGCAGCAGGTGGAGGGCACCGCCGCCGGCACCGACGAAGACGAACTTCGCGTCGACCGTGCGCTCGTCACCTGTGTGGCGGTTGGCCACGGTCAGCCGCCAGGTGCCATCGGTGTTGCGCTCGAGGTCCTTGACCTGGTTCTGGTAGTGGACCTCGGTGCCCGTCCGGGTGAGGTACTTGACGAACTGTCGGGTGAGTGCCCCGAAGTTGACGTCGGTGCCGTTCTCGAAGTGACTGAGGGCGAACGGCTGCTCGGCGGACCGGCCACGAGCCATGAGCGGGACCAGCCGCTCGAGTTCTCCGAAGTCCGTGGTGTGGCCCATCCCGGGGAACAGGGGGTGGCCGGCGAGCCTGTCGTACCGCTTCCGCAGGTACTCCTGTCCGTCCTTCCCGGCGACGAAACTCATGTGCGGGACCGGGCGGATCCACTCCGTCGGGTCGCCGAGGATGGTGTTCTCCACGGCATAGGACCAGAACTGCCGCGAGACCTGGAACTTCTCGTTGACGCTCACGGCCTTGGTGATGTCCACGTCACCGTCGGCGGTCTTGGGCGAGTAGTTGAGCTCGCAGAGTGCGGAGTGGCCGGTGCCGGCGTTGTTCCACGCGTCGGAGGACTCCAGCGCGGGGCCCTCGAGGCGCTCGAAGATCTCGATCTGCCAGTCGGGCTGGAGGCGACGCAGCAGAGCCCCGAGCGTCGCGCTCATGGTGCCCGCGCCGATGAGCGCCACATCAGTCGTTCCGTGCTTTGCCACCTGGTCTGCAGTCACCGGTTACCCTCGCTGTTTGGTCGTGGACCCGAATTGGAATCGACACGGGACCGTCCGGCGACCCCGCGTCCACCGGATCCCAAGACTACTCACCGGTCTGCCCCCGCGGCACACCGGACTAGGGTGGTCGTCGTGCCTCCGCCCTCCCCCGATGCCGTCGCCCCCACCGGATCCGGTGCGCAGTGGACCCCGGACCTGCTGGGCCCGTCCTACCGGCGTCTCGAGCTCCCACTCGGGACCGATCCGGACGGCGAGGGACCGATCTCGGCCACGCTCGTACGGCACGAGGACGCACCCGAGCGGCCCGTCGCCGCCCTGCTCGTGGTCCACGGTCTGTCCGACTACTTCTTCCACACCCATCTCGCCGAGTTCCTCGCCGGTCGCGGCATCGCGACCTACGGCGTGGACCTGCGCAAGTGTGGACGCTCCAGGCGGGACGGCCTGACGCCGCACTTCACCACCGACCTGAAGAGATACGACGACGAGCTGGACCGGTCACTGGCCGTGATCGCCGCCGAACACCCCGGACTCCCCGTCATCGTGGCCGCGCACTCCACCGGCGGACTGGTGGTACCGCTCTGGCTCGGGCGGCGCCGCGACCGGGGCTCGCTGGACCCCGTCGTGGGGCTGGTCCTGAACTCCCCCTGGTTCCAACTCGACGTCCCCGACCGCGCCCGACCCCTGTTGGACCCGGTCATCCGAACCCTGGGTTCCGCGAGGCCCTATTACCGGCTGCCCCTGAAGACCTCGGACCGGTACGTGGTGAGCACCCACATCGATCACGACGGGGATTTCCACTTCGACACCGCACTCAAGCCCCCGGGCGGGGTCGGGGTCCGGGCCGGATGGCTCGCGGCCGTCCGCCGGGCGCAGAAGGCTCTCCAGTCCGGGGTCCACCTTCCGCTCCCCGTGCTCCTGCTGAGGTCGACGGCGTCGTCCGTCGGCGCTCGCGGCGCGGGCGGTGTGCTCGACGTCGACACCGACCTGATCCTGGATGTCCGATCGATGGAGCGATTCGCCGACCGGGTCTCGGACCGGGTCACGGACATCCCCGTCGACGGCGCCCGACACGACGTGTTCCTCTCCCGCGCGGATGTGCTCGAGGTGGTCTTCCGGCACCTCGGCGACTGGCTGGACCAGATCCTCGCACCCCACACCAAGGAGTCCTGACGACCATGACCCAGACCCCCTCCCGGCACTTCGACCTCATCGTGATCGGCACCGGAAGCGGAAACTCGCTGATCGACGAGTCGTTCGCCGACAAGTCCGTGGCGATCTGCGAGAAGGGCTCCTTCGGCGGGACGTGCCTCAACGTGGGCTGCATCCCCACCAAGATGTTCGTCTACGCCGCGGACACCGCCGTGTCCGTCGCGCACTCGAGCACGTATGGGATCGACTCGACTCTCAACGGCGTCCGCTGGCCCGACATCGTCTCCCGGGTGTTCGACCGCCGGATCGACCCCATCGCCTCCAGCGGCGAGGACTACCGGCGCACACGGTGCGACAACGTGACCGTGTACGACGGTCACGCGACCTTCGTGGGTCCGCGCACCATCGACACGGGGACCGGGGAGATCATCACGGCCGACTCCGTGGTGATCGCCGCAGGCGCCCGCCCCTCGATCCCCGGGATCGTCGTCGACGCCGGCGTCGACTTCTACACCAGCGACGACGTCATGCGGATCCCCGAGCTACCCAGGTCGATGGTGATCCAGGGCTCCGGCTTCATCGCCTGTGAGTTCGCCCACGTGTTCTCGGCTCTCGGCGTGGAGGTGACCGTGATCGGCCGCTCGGACGTCCTGCTCAAGCACGTGGACCGGGAACTGGCCGAACGGTTCACCGACCAGGCCAGGCGGAGGTGGGACGTCCGCCTCGGCCAGCAGATCACCACGATGACCGCGACCGGCGAGGACCGGCGCGGGGTCGAGATCACCTTCGAGGACGGTTCGACCTGCTCCGGCGACGCGCTCCTGGTGGCGACGGGCCGCACCCCCAACGGCGACCTGCTCGGCCTCGACACCGCCGGCGTGGCGATGGACGGGGAGCTGGTCCGGGTCGACGAGTACGGCCGCACCACGGCCGACGGCGTGTGGGCCCTCGGCGACGTGAGCTCCCCCTACCAGCTCAAGCACGTCGCCAACCACGAGCAGCGGGTGGTCGGGCACAACCTGCGGCACCCTGACGACCTCCACCCCGTCAATCACCGGTTGGTGCCCTACGCCGTGTTCACCTGGCCGCAGATCGCCTCGGTCGGACTGACCGAGGCCGAGGCCCGGGAGGCCGGATACGACGTCACGGTCAAGGTCCAGGATCACGGGGACGTGGCCTACGGCTGGGCCATGGAGGATTCGGTCGGGTGCTGCAAGCTCATCGCGGACCGCACGACGGGGTTGCTCGTCGGCGCCCACATCATGGGTGCCCACTCGCCCTCCCTCATCCAGATCCTCATCCAGGCCATGGAGTTCGAGATCACCGTCCCCGAACTCGCGCGTCGCCAGTACTGGATCCACCCTGCGATGGCCGAGGTTGTCGAGAACGCCCTGCTCGGACTGGATTTCCCGGACCGGGGCTTCTGACCCGCCGCCCCGGCGGGCCTCAGCCGACCACGAAGTCCGCCGGGTCGACCGACCTCACCTGGCGTCGGTATCGGAACGTGAAGGTGGGCCACAGCGTCGAGTTCCGGCCCCGTGAGTCGATGTACCAGCTCGAACATCCGCCGTCGTTCCACACGGTGCCGGCGAGTTCGCGGTCCATCCGGTCGGAATACCGGTCGAGGGCCTCCTCCCGCACCTCCACGGTCCCCCGATCCGCACGCCTCGACAACTCGAGCAGCCTCAGCACGTGCTCGGCCTGTGATTCGAGCATGTAGACGATCGACGAGTGCCCGAGGCTGGTGTTGGGCCCGAACATCAGGAAGAGGTTGGGGAACGCGGCGACCGTCACGCCGTTGTGCGCGCGGGGGCTGCCGTCCCAGTGTGCTGCGAGGGTCCGGCCGTCGGAACCGGTGACGACCCGCGCGATGGGCGGCTCGGTGGGCTGGAACCCGGTCCCGAAGATGATCACGTCGGCGGGGTGCTCGGCACCCCCGGAGTCGACGAGACCGCCCGGGGTCACCGAGGTCGCGGCTCCGGAGACCAGGGTGACGTCCCGCCGACACAGCGCCGGAAGCCACTGGCCGGTGAGCAGCACACGCTTGCACCCGATCGAGAAATCCGGGGTGAGCACCGTCCGCATCCGCCGGTCCCGCACCTTGACCAGCAGGTAGAACCGGGCGAACCACTCGAACAACCGGAGGAGGAACCGGGCCCGGGTGAATGCCAGGACGTAGAGCTCACGGCCCGCGTAGACCCGACCCCGGACGATCTTCTGCACGAACGGGACACGCCGGTACAGCGCGCGGCGACGCCGGGAGATGGAACGGTCGAACCGGGGCAGGATCCATCCGGGTGTCCGTTGGAAGACGGTCACGTGGTCGGCGGTCCCGGCGATCTCGGGCACGAACTGCACGGCGGAGGCGCCTGTGCCGACCACCGCGACCTTCTTGCCGGCGAGGGGGATGTCGTGGCGCCAACGCGCGGAGTGGAACACCTCGCCGTCGAAACCCTCGAGGCCCGGGAGCGGGGGCACGGAGGGTGCGGAGAGCGCCCCCGTCGCGACGATGAGATGGCGGGCCAGGACCTGCCCACGGCTGGTGTCGACGATCCACCGGGCGGTGTCGTCGCCCCACCGCGCGCCGGTGACCTCGCAGGAGGTGACGAGTCGATCGCGGAGGCCGATCCTGTCCGCCACCCCGACGAGGTAGGCCTGGATCTCGCCCTGTCTGCCGAACGAGTGCGACCAGTCGGGGTGAGCGTGACCCGACAACGAGTACAAGGAGGTGGGCACGTCGCAGGCGCACCCCGGGTAGGTGTTGTCGCGCCAGGTCCCGCCGACCTCGTCGTCGGCCTCGACCACGAGGATGTCCCCGCCCCGTCCCTCCCGCAGGAGACGATCGGCCATCGCGATCCCCCCGAACCCGGCTCCGACGACGAGGATGTCGACGTGGTCCACAGGTCCGCGGGGAGTATCGAGCATGTTTGACATTATGGCGCGAGATGTCCATGACTCACGGCCGCATCGGGACAATCGTTCGACTCGGGTCGGCGGGGAGCCCGATCCGACCCGGCGGCGAAGCCTCAGCCCCCGCTCGGCAGCGTCAACACCTCGTACCCCTCGTCGGTGACGAGCACGGTGTGTTCGAACTGTGCGGTCCACGCCTTGTCCGCGGTGGTGACGGTCCAGTCGTCATCCCAGATGTCGAACCCGGGACCGCCCAGCGAGATCATCGGCTCGACGGTCAACGTCATCCCGGGCTCGAGGACCTCGGTCCGTGACGGCTCGTCGTAGTGGAGCACCACCAGGCCGTTGTGGAAGGTGGGACCCACCCCGTGCCCGGTGAACTCCCGGACCACCGTGTAGTCGAACCTGCGCGCGTAGGACTCGATGACACGCCCGATCACGTTGATCTCCCGGCCGGGGCGGATGGCCTTGATCCCGCGGTTCATGGCCTCTCGCGTCCGTTCGACCAGGAGCCGGTTCTCCTCGGCGACCTCACCCGCCAGGAAGGTGGAGTTGGTGTCGCCGTGGACTCCGTCGATGTACGCGGTGACGTCGATGTTGACGATGTCCCCGTCGAGGATGACCGTGGTGTCGGGGATGCCGTGGCAGATCACCTCGTTGAGGGACACGCAGCTGGACTTGGGGAACGCCTTGTACCCCAGCGTCGACGGGTAGGCGCCGTGGTCGCACATGTACTCGTGGGCGATCCGGTCGATCTCGTCCGTCGTGACCCCGGGTGCCACGGCACGCCCCGCCTCGACGAGGGCGTCCGCCGCTATCGTGCACGCCCTGCGCATCGCCTCGATCACCTCGGGTGTCTGCACCCACGGCTCGCCGTTGGCCTCGTCGACCTTCTCGCGCCAGACGTACTCGGGCCGCGGGATCGACTCGGGAACCGTCCGGATCGGGGTGGGATCGCCGGGGACGAGGGGCTGACGGGTTGAGGTGGTCATGGCCTCAAGGATAGGTGCGTTCAGGGGCTCGCCGCCGACCCGGCCCCGACCGCGGGTCCCCGGGTGCCGCCACCGTGGCCCGGCGGGTCACATCAGGACGGTCGCGTAGTCGACCACGTCGACCATCCCGACCCGCCGGTACGCCGAGCGGGCCGCGGCGTTGGATCCGTTGACCACCAGGGACGGGGTCAGTCGACCGGCCTGGAGGGCGGCGCACACCGCGGCGATGCCGCCGGTCCCGAGCCCCGCGCCCCTCCTGCCGGGACGGACCCACACCCCCTGGATCTGCGCCGACCACGGCGAGACGGCGGCGACGTCGGCCTTGAAGAACACCTCTCCGTCGTCGACCCCGATCCAGGTCCTCCCCCTCGCCAGGGAGCGCGCGACGCGGCGGCGGAACGGTATCCCCGACCCCACGGCGAACGGATCGGAGCCCAGCTCCTCGCGGTACATCGCCGCCGCGGCCGCGAGCACCTGCTCGAACTCGATCAGG
>NZ_JAALDZ010000363.1:0-4511 GCF_014145125.1 Dietzia sp. CQ4
GACCGAGCTCGTGGTGATCATGTGCGTCACCACGGAGTGGCAGCACCGAACTCCCCACGAACACCAGCGACCTCTCGGGGCCGCCCAGCGTGAGGAACCGCCCCTCCGGCCCGGGCACCGCGCCGGACGCGGCGAACTTCTCCGCCGCGGGACACGAGACCAGGGGGTCGGATTCGAGGACGCCGAGCAGCACGCGGGCCTCCCCGGGGCCCACCCCGCGGCACCCGCCGGTCGCTGCCTCCGGCGCAGCCGTATCGGTCATCGGCCTATCGCGTGACCTTGACCTGGGGGCCCTGACCCGCTGCGGCCTCGCCGACGGGCTCGCCCATCTCCTCCGCGATCCGCATGGCCTCCTCGATGAGGGTCTCGACGATCATCGCCTCCGGCACGGTCTTGATGACCTCGCCCTTGACGAAGATCTGGCCCTTGCCGTTGCCCGAGGCCACGCCGAGATCGGCCTCGCGCGCCTCGCCGGGTCCGTTGACCACGCACCCCATGACGGCCACGCGCAGGGGGACGCTCATCCCCTCGAGGCCGGCGGTGACCTCGTCGGCGAGCTTGTAGACGTCCACCTGGGCACGACCACACGACGGGCAGGAGACGATCTCGAGCTTGCGCGGGCGCAGACCCAGTGACTGCAGGATCTGCGAACCGACCTTGATCTCCTCCACCGGCGGCGCGGAGAGCGAGACCCTGATGGTGTCGCCGATCCCCTCCGACAGCAGGGCTCCGAACGCGACCGCGGACTTGATGGTGCCCTGGAACGCGGGCCCGGCCTCGGTGACTCCGAGGTGGAGCGGGTAGTCGCTCTTCGACGCGAGCTGACGGTAGGCCTCCACCATGATCACGGGGTCGTTGTGCTTGACCGAGATCTTGATGTCGCCGAAACCGTGTTCCTCGAACAGCGAGGCCTCCCACAGCGCGGATTCCACGAGCGCCTCCGGGGTGGCCTTGCCGTACTTGGCGAGCAGACGCGGATCGAGGGACCCGGCGTTGACGCCGATCCGGATGGGGATCCCCGCCGCGCCGGCCGCCTTGGCCACCTCGGCGACCCGTCCGTCGAACTCCTTGATGTTGCCGGGGTTGACGCGTACCGCCGCGCACCCGGCGTCGATCGCCGCGAAGATGTACTTGGGCTGGAAGTGGATGTCCGCGATGACGGGGATCGGCGACTTGCGCGCGATGGTCTCAAGGGCGTCGGCGTCCTCCTGACGGGGGCACGCCACGCGGACGATGTCGCAGCCCGCCGCCGTGAGTTCGGCGATCTGTTGGAGCGTGGCGTTGACGTCGTGGGTCTTGGTGGTGGTCATGGACTGGACCGACACCGGATGATCGCTGCCCACACCGACCTGGCCCACGAACAGCTGCCGCGTCTTCCGGCGCGGCGCGAGGACCGGCGGTGGACCGTCTGGCATTCCCAGTCCGACGGGGATGGAGGAGGAGTCGTTCACAACAGGGCCTTCCGTAGGGGTCGCCAGCCGGGTGCTCGCGGATCCCGTCCGCCATTATCCGCGTTCCGGGGCGCGGGGGCGAGATCGGGAGTCCGGACGCTCATCCCGTCAGCAATATGGGGTTGACGAAGTCCGCGGTGATGACGATCGCGGACACGCCCATCAACAGGACGAACACACCGATGGTGATCGGCGCGAGTTTCTCGTAGTCCGCCGGCCCGCCCGGTGCCAGCCCGCGGAGCCGCCGTAGCGCGTCGCGGATCTTCTCGTAGAACACCACCGCGATGTGGCCGCCGTCGAACGGGGTGAGCGGGACGAGGTTGAACGCCCCGAGGAACAGGTTCAGCCCCGCGAGGAAGAGCAGGAACAGCCACCACGCACCCTGCTCGGCCGCCTGGCCACCGATGTGGCTCGCACCCACCACGGAGACCGGCGAGTCATCGGCCCGTTCGGCGCCGAAGATCGACGCCGCCACCGCCGGGATCTTGGACGGGAACGAGATGAGTCCCTCGATCGTGGCCTCGATCATCTCCCCGGTGAACACGAAGGTCGCCGGGACCGCACCGAGCGCGTCGTAGGTGTTGACCGTCTGGTAGGCGGGGTCGTCGAGGATCTCCGGGGGGATGCCGTCCTCGGACAGTCGCACCCCCAGCGCACCCCTCTCCTGACCGGCGACGGAGGACGAGGTCAGGCTCGCCGTCGTCGTCACGGTCTCCCCCGCCCGGTCGAGCGTGACGGGGACCGTCTGGCCGGGACGCGCGGAGACCACCTCGGACAGATCGGACCAACTGCCCACAGGGAGGCCGTCGACGGAGGTGATCCGGTCGCCGGCGAGGATGCCGGCCTCACCCGCCGGGCCGACACCGACCCCACACCGGTCCGCACCGGCGCAGGTGTCGCCCACCACCGCCGCGACCCGGTCGGTCGGGATCGGTTGGACGTCACGGTTGACCAGCCCCCAGCCCACGGCGACCGTGTAGAAGAGCGCGATGGCCAGGACGATGTTCATGGCCGGGCCCGCCAACAGGACCGCCACCCGTTTCCACCACGCCTGACGCCACATCGCCCTGGGCTCGTCCTCCGGGGCCAACTCGTCGTACGCGGTCATCCCCGCGATATCGCAGAACCCACCCAGCGGGACCGCCTTGAGTCCGTACTCGATCCCGCCGCGGCGCACCGACCACAGTGTCGGACCGAAGCCGACGAAGAACCGACGGACCTTCATGCCCGACCACTGCGCCACCCGCATGTGGCCGTACTCGTGGAGCACGATCGACACCATGATCCCGAGTGCGAAGAGCACGATCCCGAGCACCATCACGACTCAGCCCTCCCGGTTCGCGACGAGCGTGGCGGCACGGCGCCGTGCCCACGACTCCGCCGCCGTCACGTCGTCCAGGTCGCGGGGATCGGACGACCACTCGTCCGCCGCCGCGACCGTCTCGGCCACCACGTCGACGATCTCGGTGAAGCCGATCCTCCCGTCGAGGAAGGCCGGCGCGGCCTCCTCGTTCGCGGCGTTGAACACCGCCGTGCGCAGCCCTCCCGCCGATCCGGCCGCGCGGGCGACGGAGATCGCCGGGAACGTCTGCTCGTCCACGGGCTCGAACGTCCAGGAGTGGGACCGGGAGAAGTCGAGAGGTGTCGTGGCCCCGGGGATCCGGTCCGGCCAGCCGAGAGCCAGCGCGATAGGCAGCTTCATCGACGGAGGAGACGCCTTGGCGATGGTGGCACCGTCGACGAAGGTCACGGCCGAGTGGACCACCGACTGGGGGTGGACGGTCACCTCGATCTTCTCGTACGGCACCCCGAACAACAGATGCGCCTCGATGAGCTCGAGCGCCTTGTTGACCAGGGTGGCCGAGTTCAGTGTGATCATCCGCCCCATCGCCCACGTGGGATGCCGCAACGCCTGCTCCGCGGTGACGTCCGCCAGCTGCGCGCGCGTCCTGCCCCGGAACGGACCTCCGGACGCGGTCAGGACGAGGCCGGCGACCTCGTCCGCGGTGCCCGATCGCAGGCACTGCGCCATGGCCGAGTGTTCGGAGTCCACGGGCACCAGTTGCCCCGGGGCGGCGGCGCCGGTCACCAGCGCACCACCGGCGACGAGCGATTCCTTGTTGGCCAACGCCAGGCGGGCTCCGGTCGCCAGCGCGGCGAGGGTGGGACCGAGTCCGATCGAGCCGTCGATGCCGTTGAGGACGACGTCCGCCTCCACCGCCCCGACCAACTCGGTCGCGCCACCCGGCCCGTCGAAGACGGTCACCGCGGGGAACTCCGACCGGATCCGCGCGGCGCCGGCGGGATCCGAGACGGCGACATAGCCGGCTCCCGTCGCCGCGATCTGCTCACCGAGGAGGTCCACCCGACCGCCGCCCGCGGCCAGGCCCACGACCTCGAACCGGCCGGGGGCGGCCTCGGAGGTCACCTCCAGTGCCTGGGTACCGATCGAGCCGGTGCTTCCGAGGATGAGAACGCGCGTGGTCACACCGTCATTGTCCACGTCCGGGGCGCCGGGCGCCGCATCGCGTGACGCGTCGGGGGCGTGACACCGGCGGGTTACCCGTCGACCCCGGCCGGGCGTGTGCCAGACTGAGCGGGATGTCGGCGGCCCGCGGGGCTGCCAGCGAGCCGTGAGGAGAACCGGGGAGCATGAGCGCGGACGGGCACCACACCAGCAAGGAAATCGTCGTGGGGGGCATCAGCTCCCTCGACGAGCCCTCGGTCCAGTGGGGCTGGCACCAGCACAACAGGAAGGTCGGCCTCGTCGTGGGCGGCTTCTTCGTGGTGTTCCTCCTGGCCATGCTGTTCGGCAACCACGTGGGCAGGGTCGAGGACATCTGGCTGGTCAGCATCGCCGTGTTCCTCGCCGTGTGGATGTTCCTGTCGCTGCGACCGAAGAAGGACGACAGCCCCAAGAAGGCCAGGATCTACGAGGTCCCCGCTGATCACTACTCGGTGTTCGGCGCCGCGGCGACCGGCGCGGTCGCGACGGCTCCCGCCAAGCGCTGAGAGCCACTGCACGACGAAGGCCGCCGCCCGCGACATCCGCGGGCGGCG
>NZ_JAALDZ010000364.1:0-4356 GCF_014145125.1 Dietzia sp. CQ4
GCCCAGGTGCTCGGCGAGAACTGCAGCCCGCCGTGGTAGCCGTTGCCCGTGTTGATCCCCCAGTTGCCGCCGGCCTCACACTGGGCCAGACGGTCCCAGTCGGAGTCCGGGGCCGCGTTGGCGGCCGGGGCGAGGGCGAGCCCCGCGGCGGAGAACGCGGTGCCCGCGAGGACGACCTTCACCGCCGTCCTGGGCGCGGAGGCGGTGGCGGCAGCGCGGTGGCGTCCGGTGTTCGAGGTCATATACGCGTCAGTCCTTTTCACTCTGTGCCTACGGGGTGAGCTGTCGGGTTCGGACGAGTGCGCCCGGCCGCCTGCGGCGGCTTGACCCCAAGGCGACCTGTGGTCGCCGGCCCGAGGTGGGCCCTGATCGGGTCCCCCGTCCCCGCCCGGTAACGGTCAATGTCGCATCGGCCGCAGGGCGGGGTTCGGTGGTGCGTCCGATGCCAACTCGCTGACGAGTCTGCCCCGAACAGTAGCGGCTTGATGCCGGATCGTCACCATTCTGAGATAGAACCAGGTCACACAGGAGGGCGGGAGGTGACGTTATCGGCTTGTTACCTGGAACTTCGCGAGAGGGTGGGTTCCGTCACACCCTGGGCGGCCGGGAGCCGAGAATCGCGTACAGCAGCCCCAGGAGGAACCCGACCGGGGTGAACACCATCGCGCCGAGGTACAGGAAGGTGGGCGCGTCCCGATCCAGGACGAACGGGGTCAGTGCGGCGAGGACGGTGAACACCACACCGACGGCGAAGACGACCAGCGCCGCGATGAACAGGCCGCGGCGTCTGGGCCGGACCGGGGCGGGCTCGGCCGCGTGGGGTGCCCAGGGGTCGGGGTCGTCGGCTGGGGGTCGGGCGTCGGAGGTCACACGGGGGAGGCTACCGGCCCGGCGGGGGCGCCGGGCCACCGCCTCGGCGAGGGTAGTCTCGAGTCATTCGTGGTGGATGTCGGTCGCACGTGTGCGCGATCGTGTGGAGAGGTGGTTCGCGGTGCCCAGTGGCAGGGTCAAGTGGTACGACGCGGAGAAGGGTTTCGGTTTCCTGTCCCACGAGGGCGGGGAGGACGTCTACGTCCGGTCGGACGCGCTCCCCGACGGGGTGGACACGCTGCGGCCCCGCCAGCGCGTGGAGTTCGACATGGTCTCCGGTCGGCGTGGCCCCCAGGCTCTGCGGGTGGTCGTCCACGAGGAGCCCACCGTCGTGCAGGACCGTGCCCCCCGCGGCGGCCCACGGCACTCGCCCGATGAACTGCACGGGATGGTCGAGGACATGATCAAGGTCCTCGAGACGACCGTCCAACCCGAGTTGCGGCGCGGCCACCGTCCCGACCACAAGGTGTCGGGTCGCGTGGCGTCGGTGCTCCGCGCCGTCGCCCGCGAACTGGACGCGTGACCCGCCGGCTCAGTCCGCGTAGGTGATCCCGACGGACCACTCGCCGCTGAGGATCGTCTCGGAGCCGTCCGCCGCGTAGACCAGGGCGACCGCGCGGAGCGCCAGTCCCTCGATCCGTCCCTCGTCGGGGAGGGTGACCGGGATGAGTAGTTCGCCGGGGCCGTCGGGTTCGAGGGTGTATTCGCGGAACCCGTCCGCGCGGATCTCGTAGACGTCGAGCGTGGCGCGGCGCAGTTCCACCGGCAGCCGCACCGTGAGGGTGTGTTCACCGGTGACCGTGAACTCACCCACCGGGTTGGTGTAGCTCGTGCCGTCGAGGTCCGTCGCGGCGAACGGCAGTACCTCCACGTGGTCGCGGTCGGTGGCGACGGTGATCGCCGGCACCGCCCCGTGACGTGAGGCGGAGCCCTGCCACGCTCCGACGATCGCGGCGACCATGATGATCACCCACGCCAGGATCGCCCAGGTGACTGGGCGGACGCGGGTGCCGGACGCGGGGGCATCGCTGTGAGAGCTCACTCCTCCATTCTGCCGAGCAGGCGCGCGCCGAATGCACGGGGGTCACGTGGCGCTCCGGGGAACCTGGGTCGGTTGCCGCCGAGCCCCGGTACCAGGGTGGACCCGCGCGCGGTCAGGAGCGACTGGCCGAACAGCAGGGCGCCCACGACCGAGATCACGCTGAAGCCCACGGTGAAGTCCGGCGGGAGGAGGACCCCCAGCGCACCGCCCGCGACCCACGCCAGTTGTAGCGCCGTCTCGGACCGGCCGAACGCGGAGGACCGTGCGGAGTCGGGGATGTCCGTCTGGATCGACGCGTCGAGCGCCACCTTGCCGAGCGCGCTGCACACCGCCGCCACCAGTGCGAGGGGGGCCGCCGCCCAGATGTTGCCGAGGAACGCCGCGACCACCGCCGCCGACAGCACTGCGCCCGCCGCCGTCGTGGTGATCCTGCCCGGTCGGCCCAGGGGGAGACGGGCGCCCACAGCATTCCCCAGGAAGGTGCCCAGTCCTCCCGCCGCACCGGCGAT
Source organism: Dietzia sp. CQ4 (assembly GCF_014145125.1). Classification (NCBI taxonomy): domain Bacteria; kingdom Bacillati; phylum Actinomycetota; class Actinomycetes; order Mycobacteriales; family Dietziaceae; genus Dietzia; species Dietzia sp. CQ4. Next base: position 2,422 of record NZ_JAALDZ010000364.1, read on the forward strand.
CGCGAGCATCCCGGCCTGTTCCGCCGCCGTGGCGTTCTCCTGGGCCTTGGCCACGAACGCGAGGAACAGGGTGAGGAAGCCGGTCATGAACCGGACCATCGACACGGCCCAGAGGTTGGCCAGGACCTGACGGCCCAGCGGCCGGGTGAGAACGGCCTTGAGCCCGCTGACGAGCGGGCGGCCCCGGTCCACGCGCAGGGTCGCCGACTCCTCGTCGAGCGAGGCCTCGGCGTGTGCGGGGATGGTCATCGCGATGTACGCCGTCACCAGCGCCACCGCGGCGAGCAGCCACAGGGCCGCGTCGGAGCCCCACACCCACGACACGGCACCGGCGAGGGCCCCTGCGATCAACGACCCGCCCACGTGGCCGAGCACCGTCAGCCGGGAGTTCGTCCGGACCAGGTCGAGCGCCGGCGGCAGGACGTGCGGGGTGATCGACGCCTTGACCACGCCGAAGGTCTTGGACAGCACGAGCATCCCCAGCGCGAGGGGATACAGCAGCCAGGAGTCGAAGTTGAGCGCGAGGATCACCGCGAGCACCGCCCGCAGGGTGAAGGTCAACGACACCGTGAGGCGCCGCCCGCTCCGAAGCCGGTCGAGGGCCGGTCCGATCACCGGGGCGATCAGCGCGAACGGGGCGACCGTGACGAGGAGGTACAGGGCCACGTTGCTCCGCGACTCGGCGGTGGCGGCGGAGAAGAACAACGTGTTGGCCAGGGCGACGGCGAGGATCGCGTCGCACGCGAAGTTGGCGACGGTGACGTAACTCAGCTGCGACAGGCCCGATCTGTCGGCCCCGTCGGCGTGGAAGACCCGCCGGACGCCCCGGCCGACGGTGGCCGCGGCTCGACGAGTCGGCCCGGGGGAGCGGTCAGCCAATGAGGCGCACCTCGTACATCGTCGGCCACAACTTCCCGGTGAGCAGCACGTTCTCCGAACCGGGGAGCGCGGCGATCCCGTTGAGAACCGCCTCGCGGCTGGCCGGCCGGGGTCGCTCGAGCGCCGAGGCGTCGTAGATGGCGGTGACCGCGCCGGTGGCGGGGTCGATGCGGATGACCTCGTCCGTCATCCAGACGTTGGCGAGGACGGTGCCGTCCGCGCACTCGAGTTCGTTGATCCGGACCACGGGTGTGCCCCCCGAGGTCACCGAGACCGTGCCGGTGGGCTCGAAGGTGACGGGGTCGCGGAAGGTCAGCTGGTCGGAGCCGTTGCTCATGATCAGCCGTTCGCCGTCGTGACACAGGCCCCAGCCCTCGCCCACGTACGGCACCTCGGAGCGCACCTCGAGGGTCCGGGGGTCCCGATTGTGGGCGATCCCGTTGGTCCAGGTCAGGGTCCAGAGGGTGTGCGGGGTGACGGCCAGGCCCTCGCCGAACTCGTCGTCCGCCATCCGCACGGACACGGTGGGCGGGCCGCCGGCGAGCGGGCGGCGCTGCACCTGCGAGCGGGTGAACTCACCCGTCGACTCGTAGATCTCGTCGCCCACCACCTGCAGACCCTGGGTGAACAACTCAGGATCGTGCGGCAGGGTCCGGACGACCTCGACCGAACCCCGTACGGGCCGGGGCTCGGCCGGGCCCACCGGCACCTGTCCGCCGGCCGCGTCGCCGGACCCGGAACCGGAGCCGGTGGGCATGCTCGACGACGCGAGGGAGGCGCCGGGGGACGTGGCGCTCCCGGCGTCGTCGGAACCGGTCGCGGTACACGCCGCGACGGCGCCGACGAGTGAGAGGGAGACCGCGAGAGGGCCGAGGGTGCCGAGGACGCTGCGCATGCGTCAAGGATGCCGTACTACGGGCCGGACCGCGACGCTGTCGCGATGACGCGCATAATGGGTGGGGTGAACACCGAGGTAGGCACGGATCAGGAGGCGGACCCCGTGAGCACCGATCAGGCCTCGGGCTTCGACGAGGCCCTGCGCGAGAGACTGGCCTC
>NZ_JAALDZ010000365.1:0-262 GCF_014145125.1 Dietzia sp. CQ4
CGAGATCTCGCTCCTCCCCGGTCCCGACTCGGTGGTGGCCCCGGAGTGGGTGCCGTGGGAGAAGAGGATCCGCCCGGGCGATCTGGGTGCCGGTGATCTGCTGCCCCCCGCGGACGACGACGAGCGTCTGGTCCCGGGACAACTCCTCACCGGGGACGACGGACTCGACGAGGTCGCCGGCCCCGTCGGGCTCGGCAGGCCACGGCACCTGAGCCGGGAGGGCCGGTCGGCCGCCGCCGCCCGATGGGCCGCCGAGCGCGGC
>NZ_JAALDZ010000366.1:0-2761 GCF_014145125.1 Dietzia sp. CQ4
CGGCCCCCGCTCATCGAGCGGGGGCCGCCTCGTCGTCGGCCGATCTCGTGGTCGGTCGGCCTCGTGGTCAGTCGTGGTCAGTCGTGGGACGTGGTCACTCGTGGGCCGTGGGCACCGCACGGAAGCCGCCGTCGAGCACCACGAGCGGATCGCCGGGATCCTCCTCGTCGAACCAGGCGTCCAGCAGCCGCGCGACCACCAGGACGTGGTCGCCCGCCGGGACGAGACGATCGAGGGCGACCCGGAGTCGCGCCCGCCCGCCGTGGAGGAGCGGTTCACCGGTCTCGGCCCGGGTCCACAGGGAGTGGTCGGCGAACCGGCGGTGGGAGGGGCCGGCGAACCGGAGCGCGAGTGATCGGTCGGCCTCGCCCAGCAGGTGGATCACCGCGGTCCGGGCGTCGAGCACCGCCGCCAGGCTGGACGACGAGATCCCGACGTTGAAGCTCACCAGGGCGGGCCTCGACGACAGGCTGGACGGTGATGACGCGGTGAACCCCACCGGCCCGTCGGCGCCGTCGAGGGTGATGATCGTGACGCCGGCGGGATGCATACGCATCGCCCGCCGATGGGTCTCCGCCGGGACGGACTGGTGAGCGGTGGACAGGCTTCGTTCGGTCATACGAGAAGTCTGTGGGGGTCCGCTACGGATGTCGAACAATACTGTCGCGGTGACCGGAAAGGGTCAGGACACCGACAGCAGCCTCGACGGCAGCGCGCTCGTGGGGTCGGCCGAGATGGTGTCGAGCGCCACCGCCATGGCCGCCAGCTGCTGGATCCGCCCGCCCGCCGTCGACACCCTGAGTTCGGGTGCCCCGCCGGCGAGAGGGGTCTCCCGTGAGGCTCTCAGGATGGGTCCCAGGTAGCGCGGGTGGTCCGTGAAGGCCTGTCCACAGAGCACCACCGAATCCGGCCGAGTGATGGCCGAGACCAACCCGACCAGGCGGCCGAGGATGGTCGCCCGCTCGACGAGGATCGCGTCGGCCATCGGGTCACCGTGTGCCCGGGCCGCGAGCTCCGGCACCGACCCGACGGTGATCCCGCGGGCGGCCGCAGCCCGGACCAGTCCGGAATCGCCCACCACGTCCAGGAGGCCACCGCCGCGGTCGTCGAGGTAGGTGGTCGGCCCCACGGGGAGGTGGGCGAGTTCCGCCGAGCCGGCCCGTGGCAGGTGTACGGCGCCGTCGATCACGAGGGCGGAGCCCAGATGCTCCCGCGCGTAGACGACCAGCGTCGTGCCCGTGTGGGACTCGTGCCCCACGAGCAGCTCCGCCGCGGCCATCGCCTCGACGTGGGGGGCCACGGAGAAGGGCACCCCGATTCGATCGGCGAACAGGTCCGCCACCGGAACGTCCCGCCACCCCAGCAGGTCGTGGTCGATCCTGCCCGGCGCGGTGATCCTCGCGGCCGTGGCCACGCCGCCCCAGACCAGCCGGCGGTCCCGGTGGCCGTCGAGGAGCCGGAACGCGATCGCGGACAGCTCGTCCGCGATCACCTCCGGATCCCGGCCCGGGGTGGGGATCGCGTACTCGGACAGGATCCGGCAGGCGAGATCACTGATGGCGACCACGCACCGGCTGAGGCCGATGTGGACGGCCACCACCACGGGCCCGGCGGGATCGATCTCCACGGGGATGCTCGGCCGGCCCACGGAACCGTCGTGCATGAGTTCGGGTCGCTCGCGGATGACCCCGGAGGACAGCAGCGCTGCCGTGGCTCGGCTGACCGTCGCCACCGACAGGCCCGTGGACGCGGCCACCTCCGGACGGGTCACCGGCCCCCGGAACCGGATCGTGCGCATGACCCTGGCCGAGCTCACGTCGGACAAACGCAGGTCAGGGGCGGGTGATCGGGGTGTCATGGGGGAGAGGGTATCACAGCCTATAGACCGATCGGTCTACTTGGGTAATGGGTTTCCTTCCCGGTGACGGCAATTGTGGCCCCCCGTCTCCGTCCGGCCGCACGATGTGTCGGTCCGCACTCCGACCCGAGACACCTCAGGAGCCGTCCGTGGCCACCGACCCGACTCATCCGAACCCCGACCAGACTGGGTTGCACTTCCACTGGTTCCTGCCCACCTACGGGGACTCGCGCAACCTCGTGGCCGGTGGGCACGGCACGCTGATGTCGGGGGACCGTCCGGCGACCCTGCCGTATCTGCGGCAGATCGTCGCGGCGGCCGAGCACAACGGGTTCGAGTCCCTCCTCACTCCCACCGGCGCCTGGTGCGAGGACGCGATGATCACCACCGCACTGCTCGCCGAGTCGAGCGACAGCATCAAGTTCCTCGTGGCGCTGCGCCCGGGGCTCATGAGTCCCACCCTCGCCGCGCAGATGGCGACCACCTTCCAGTGGCAGACCGGTGGCCGCCTGCTCCTCAACGTGGTCACCGGAGGCGAGTCCCGCGAGCAACGCGCCTATGGGGACTTCCTGGACAAGGAGGCCCGATACGCCAGGGCGGACGAGTTCCTCGAGATCGTCCGAGGACTCTGGGATTCGGAGAACCCGCTCTCCTACAGCGGTGACCACCTCGCCGTCGTCGATTCCGTCCTGGCGCGTCGACCGGACCCGGCGCCGCCGATCTTCTTCGGCGGCTCCTCCGCGGCCGGTATCCGCGTCGCCGCCCGCCATGCGGACACGTACCTGACCTGGGGCGAACCCCCCGCCGCGGTCGCCGGGAAACTGGACCGGGTCCGGGACGCCGCGGCCGTCCACGGCCGGACACCCTCGTTCGGGGTCCGGCTCCACGTGATCTCCAGGGACA
>NZ_JAALDZ010000367.1:0-6244 GCF_014145125.1 Dietzia sp. CQ4
CCCGGCGAGACCGCCGGGCCGGCGACGGCGAGGTGAGCCCGGACCCCGCGGGCCGGATCTAGAAGGCGCCCTCCGGCATCCGCATGACGTCCAGGTCCAGGGCCTCGATGGTGGCGCGGGCGGCGGCGACCTGCGGCAGGTGGGCCCGCGCGAAGTGGCCGGCCACCACGACCTTGCCGGTGTAGAAGTCGTGGTCGTCGCCCGTCGCGTCGGCCAGTCGGCCCGATGCCACCGTCGCCTCGCGGAGCAGCATCCACCCCACCATGAGGTCGCCGACGGCCATGAGCAGCGGCACCGCGCCGAGCCCGATCAGGTACAGCGATTCCGGGTCCTCCTGGGCCGACATGAGGTGTCCGGTCAGGGTCCCGACCATGGACTCGACATCCGCCAGGGCGCCCGCCACCGCGGTACGGACGGACTCGAGTTCGGCGGGGCCGGTCTCGTCGACCGTCCGGTGGATCTGCGCGGCGATGTGACCGAGCGCGGTGCCGCCGTCGCGGATGATCTTCCGGAAGAAGAAGTCCTGCGCCTGGATGGCGGTGGTGCCCTCGTAGAGGGAGTCGATCTTGGCGTCGCGGATGTACTGCTCGAGGGGGTGGTCCTTCAGGTATCCCGAGCCGCCGAAGCACTGCAGCGACTCCGCCAGGCACTGGTAGGAGCGCTCGGACCCCACGCCCTTGACGATCGGGAGCAGCAGGTCGTTGACGGTGTGCGCCAGTTCCGGGACCGCGCCCGAGACGACCTCCGCGGCCACGATGTCCTGGTGGGCGGCCGCGTAGAGGTACACGGCGCGCAGTCCCTCCGCGTACGCCTTCTGGGTGAGCAGCGACCGGCGCACGTCGGGGTGGTGGATGACGGTGACCTTCCCGGCGTCGGGCTTCCCGGCGTCGGCCATGTCGTTGCCCTGCACGCGCTCCCGGGCGAACTCCAGCGCGTTGAGGTAGCCCGTGGACAGGGTGGAGATCGCCTTGGTCCCCACCATCATCCGAGCGGCCTCGATGGTCTCGAACATCTGCTTGATTCCCAGGTGGGAGTCCCCGGCGAGGAAGCCGACGGCGGGCCGGCCGTGTGCGCCGAACGCCACCTCGCACGTCGCGGAGGCGGTGAGCCCCATCTTCTTCTCGATCCCGGTCACGTACACGCCGTTGCGCTCACCGGGCGCCGCGGTCTCGGGGTCCGGCAGGTACTTGGGGACCAGGAAGTAGCTCAGGCCCTTGGTTCCGGGGCCCGCGCCCTCGGGCCGGGCGAGCACCTGGTGCCAGATGTTCTCGAACAGGTCGCCGGAGTCGGCGCCGGTGATGAACCGCTTGGCGCCCTCGATGTGCCAGGTGCCGTCGGGCTGCTCGATCGCCTTGGCGCGAACGGCGCCCACGTCCGAGCCGACCTCGGCCTCGGTGAGCATCATGGACGAACCGTGGTTGCGGTCGATGATCCGGGCGGCCCATTTCTGCTGCTGTTCGTTGCCGATGGTGTGCATGATCTCGGCGAACAGCGGTCCGGACAGGTACATGAAGATCGACGGGTTGGCCCCCAGGAGGAACTCCGTGATCGCCCACGTGACCATGCGCGGCGCCGCGACGCCGCCGACCGCGGGATCCACTCCGACCAGACCCCACCCACCGTCCTGCCAGGCGCGGACCGAGGCCACGTACTCCGGGGGGAGCGTGACCTCGTGGGTCTCGGGGTCGAACGTCGGCGGGTTCCGGTCGGCGGCGGAGAACGAGGCCGCCACGGGCCCCTCCGCCAGGGCGGCGGCCTCCCGCAACATGGTGCGCACCGTCTCGCCGTCGAGCTCCGTGTCATCCCGCTCGAGGATCTCGTCGAGCCCCAACACCTCGAACAGGACGAACTCCAGGTCACGCGGGTTGCTGCGGTAGTGGGACACTCGGGTACTCCTCGTCGACGCACGGGCGCGCCGCCCGGCGCGCCAGGCAACCACCGTAGGGCCTGCGAGACGCTCGCGCGAGTCAGTCCGGAGCGCGCTCCGTTTCTTACCGGTCGGCGAGCGCGCGGAGCCGGCGGCCGGCCTCGTCGAGGACCTCGGGCCGTTTGCAGAACGCGAACCGCACCAGGTGCGACCACTCGTCGGAGTACGTGTCGGTGAACGGCGCGAACGGCACCGCCGCCACGCCGATCCGTCCGGGCAGCTCCAGGCACCAGGACGCCGCGTCGGTGACGCCGAGCGGACGCGGATCCGCCGTGAGGAAGTAGGTCCCCTGGGTGACGGCGAGGTCCAGCCCGACGCCCGTGAGGATGTCCACCAGCTGGTCCCGCCGGTCCTGCATCTGCGCCCGTAGCGCCCGGATCCACGCGTCCTCGTGACGCAGGGCGTGCGCGACGGCGAGCTGCAGCGGTGTGCCGGCGGTGTAACTCATGTACTGCTTGGCGGCCCGGACGCCCGCGATCAGCCCGGCCGGCCCGGTCACCCATCCGATCTTCCAGCCGGTGCAGTTGAGCATCTTGCCGGCGCTCGAGATCCGCAGGGTGCGCTCGGCCATCCCCGGCAGGGTGGCGATCGAGACGTGCTCGTTGTCGTCGTAGGTCAGGTGTTCGTAGACCTCGTCCGAGATCGCGATCGCGTCGAACTCGTGGCACAACGCCGCGATCTGCTCGAGGTCCTCCCGCGGCAGCACCGCTCCGGTGGGGTTGTGCGGCGAGTTGACCAGCACGGCCCGCGTCCGCGGGGAGAACGCCGCCCTCAGCGAGTCCACGTCGAGCCGGAAACGATCGCCCGAGCGGACCATCCTCGCCGCGCGCCTGGTGGCCCCGGCCATCGCCACGGTGGCGGCGTAGGAGTCGTAGTACGGCTCGATCACCACCACCTCGTCGTCGGGCTCCACCAGGCCCAGCACCGCACCGGCGATCGCCTCGGTGGCGCCGACGGTGACCAGGACCTCTGTGTCCGGGTCGTGGACCAGACCCGTGTGGCCGGTCTCGTGGGCGACGATCGCGTGCCGGAGCTCGGGCACCCCCGTCCCGGGTGGGTACTGGTTGTGGCCCTCGCGCATGGCACGCACGGCGGCGTCGATCATCGACGCGGGGCCGTCGGTGTCGGGGAAGCCCTGCCCCAGGTTGACGGCCTCGAACCGCACGGCGAGTTGGGTGACCTCGGCGAAGATCGTGGTGGCGTGGGGCTCGAGACGGCGGACGGTCATGTCGTCAGCCTAGGTCCGCCGTCGCCGCCCGATACGATGGACCACATGACCGAGCACCCCGCCGCCGCATCCGTCTCCGTCGGACCGTGCACGCAGCGCCGCACCGTCCTGGCCGCCCTGCCCGGGATCATCCTGCTGCCGGGGATCGCCTCGGCGTGCGGGATGACCGAGCCGGCGGAGCCGCCGTCCACCGTGCAGCAGACGACCGAGGTGCAGGCCACCTCGATCCCCGCCGCGGACGTGCCCGTCGGGACCGCCAAGCAGGTCAAGTCGGGGGACGCGACGGTCATCGTCGCGCAGCCCACACAGGGTGAGTTCGTCGCGTACTCGGCCCGCTGCACCCATCAGGGTGGGACCGTCCAGGTGGTCCGCGACCTGCACCTTCGGTGTCCGCTCCACGGCGCCGAGTACGACGCGACCGACGGCAGCAACACCCTCGCGCCGGCCCCTCGGCCGCTCGACGTGGTCCCGGTGACCGAGGCGAACGGCCAACTGACGATCGGCTGACCCGCGGCGGGGTGCACCAGCGTCCTCCCCTCGTCGAGAAGAGCGTTCCGCACCCGTCGGCCGAGTGAGAATGCGTGGAACGCTCTTATCGACGGTGCGCTTATCGACAGCGTGCCGCCCCGCGCCTCCCGGGATGCGGGAGTTGCGGCGCCGCACCCGACAGGAGTAGAACGAGAACACGTTCTCAGGGCGGGGTGCAATTCCCCACCGGCGGTGATGTCACCGGTCCCATGACCGGCGGCGAGCCCGCGAGCGCCCCGCACACGCGGTGGACCGGACACCGAGTCCGGTCGGACCACATGCGCGGGGGTCAGCAGACCCGGTGTGATCCCGGGGCCGACGGTCATAGTCCGGATGGAAGAGAACAACGTGTTTCCCGAGGGACCGCGGCCCGGCCGCGGACCCGTGGGCGACGCGGCATAAGCCCTGGGCCGTCTGTGTTGAGCCCGTGAAAGGGGCACACGATGAGCCTTCTCGTCTCATTCCTCGACGCGCAGTTGATGATCGGCGGAGTGCCGATCCTGTGGCGCGAGATCATCGGAAACGTCTTCGGCCTGGCCGCAGCGATCGGCGGGATGCGCCGCGTGGTGTGGGCCTGGCCGGTGGGGATCGTCGGCAACCTCACGCTGCTCACCGTGTTCCTCGGTGGCGTCTTCCACACCCCGCAGGACGTCGACCTCTACGGTCAGGCCGGTCGGCAGGTCATGTTCCTCGCCGTGGGACTCTACGGCTGGTGGCGCTGGTCGCGGGACCGGCGGATCAACGCGGCCCTGCCCGGGCAGGCCGGGGGCGAGGCTGTCGCGGTCCATCCGCACTGGGCCACGGGCCGGCAGCGGGCGGGGCTCGTCGTCGGGATGATCGTCGGCACCCTGGTCTTCGGCTGGATCTTCTCCGAGCTCGGGTCGTGGGGCCCGTGGGCGGACGCGTGGATCTTCACCGGCTCGATCCTGGCCACCTACGGCATGGCCCGCGGGTGGACGGAGTTCTGGCTGCTGTGGATCGGCGTCGACATCGTGGGCGTGCCGCTGTTGCTCAAGGCCGGGTACTACCCGTCGGCGGCGCTCTACCTGGTGTACGGGGCGTTCGTCATCTGGGGGTTCGTGGTGTGGTGGCGCGTCGACCTGGCCGAGCGGGTGGGGGAGCCGTCTCCCGGGCAGCGGTCAGAGCAGGTGGCTGTCGGCTGACGCCCGCGCCCCGCGCCCCGCGCCCCGCGCCCCGCGCCGAGGGGTCGATTCCACTCACGTTCTCCCAGGGTGGGCTCCGGTGATCGGGCACATTTGCGACCACTCGACGGCCACGGGTCTCAGCCCGCCGCGACCCGGGCGGATACCGCCGCACGCCGCGGTCGCACGGCAGCCACCACGATCAACGACAGCGCGGCGAGCGCGAATCCGAGCCCGCGGAACTCGATCCACGCGAACACCAGACCCGAGAGCAGTCCGCCCGCCGCGCCGGACAGCGCCACGGCCACGTCGGCCTGGCCCTGGACGGTCGCGCGGACCGAGGTGGGCACGGACGTGGTGAGGGCGGTGGTGCCGGCCACCAGCCCCAGGCTCCACCCGAGCCCCAGCAGGATCAGCGCCGTGGTGACCAGCACCGTCGACTGCGGCGGGGACACCGCGGCGAGCACGCCCGAGGTCAGCAGCACCAGACCCGCCGAGACGGCGACGAGGCGCGTGCCGAACTTGTCCACCAGGTAGCCGGAGAGCGGCGCCGGCAGGAACATCGCCGCCACGTGCAGAGAGATCACCAACCCCACCACGGTCACCGCGTGATCATGCGCACGCATGTGGACCGGGGTCATGGTCATGAGCCCGACCATCACGAACTGCGTCAGTGCCATCACCGCGACTCCGGTGATCACGTCGCCCGTCCAGATGCGGGCGGGGGCGCCCGCCTCGGTGTGGGAGGAGGTGATGTCGGGAACCGCGGCACCGGAGGCGGTGACACCGGGGGCCGCGGCGCTGGCGGACGGGACCTCGGAGGATGGCGTGATCGCCGCGGTGATCGACGACGAGGTGGTCGCCGAGCCCGCGGCCGCGATCTCCCTCCGCCGCGCCTCGAGCAGCGGATCGGGCCTGAGCAGCAGGGAGATGACGAGCGCCGCACCGCCGTAGGCCACCGCCGCGAGGAGGAACGGTCCGGCCAACGGGAGCAGGCCGAGCGATTCGGCGACAACTCCCGTCGGTCCCACGAGGTTGGGGCCCGCGACGGCCCCCGCGGTGGTCCCCAGCAGGACGTACGACAGTGCCCGTCCGCGGCGCTCGGGGGTGGCCAGGTCGGCTCCGGCGTAGCGGGCCTGCAGGTTGGTGGCGGTACCCGAGCCGTAGACGACGAACGACAGGAACAGTAGCGGCAGCGATTCGATGGCCGTCGCCGCGACGATCCCGATCGCCCCGAGCGCGCCGAACGCGAAGCCCGCGGCCAATCCGGGGCGCCGACCCCGCGCCTGGGACAGTTTGCCCACGGCGACCGCGGCGAGCGCGGACCCACCGGTGAACAACGCCGAGGGCAGGCCGGACAGGCCCGGTCCGCCGAGCAGGTCCTCGGCGAGGAGCGCGCCCACGGTCACGCCGGCCGCC
>NZ_JAALDZ010000368.1:0-2525 GCF_014145125.1 Dietzia sp. CQ4
CAAACCCCGGCCCCCAAACCCCACCACTCCAGGGGACTTACCCTGGTCCTGTTGGGCAACTTCGTACTCATGCCCCTGATCGTGTGGGCGATGGTGTCTCTCCTTCCCGCCGACCCCGCGATCCGTCTGAGCGTGTTGCTGGTGTTGCTCGTGCCGTGCACCGACTGGTTCATCGCCTTCACCCAGCTCGCCGGCGGGGATGTGCCCCGGGCCGTCGCGGTGACCCCCGTCAACCTTGTTCTACAGCTGCTACTGCTTCCTCTTTATCTGCTGCTCATGGCGCGGGAGGAGGTCACAGGGTTGATCACGCTCAACGTGGTCGCGCCAGCGCTGCTGATCGTCGCCGTGCCCCTGATCGCGTCGACGCTCACGCAGTGGTGGGTCGATGCCCGCCCGGGGCGTCTTGTGGTGCGTGATCGATGGGCCTGGGCACCGGTTCCGCTGCTCGCTGGTGTCGTGTTTCTCGTCGCCACGGCTCAGGTGGATACCGTGCTCGGTGCGCTGAACGTTCTCCCGGTCGTCGTCCCGGTCTTCGTGGCGTTCCTGCTCGCGGGCGCGCTCACCGCCAAGGCTCTGGCGGTCTCGTTCTCTCTCCCGCCCCGACAGGCCCGGACACTCGCCTTCGGACTCGGGACCCGGAATTCGTTTGTCGTCCTTCCGCTGGCGCTCGCACTGCCTGAGGGGTTCGAGGTGGCGGCAGTTGTGATCGTGGCACAGACCCTGGTCGAGCTCCTCGGCATGATCGCCTTCCTCTGGCTGATTCCGGTGGTCTTCAGGACCGACCAGCGGTCCGCCGACGGGGGACTGTGAGGACCACCGTGTCGACGGGTCCCGGGGCGGCGGATGTGGCCACCGCACCTATCTGCGCTCGGCTGGTGCGAGGGCGGAGCGACGGTTGTCCACGGTGGTGCCGGCACACTCCACCGAGAGCCTGCTGCGTGTGTCACACGATGGCGTCGAGGGCGTGGGGCAGCGTCGTGACTCCGTCGGTCGCGAGGAAGTGTCCCGCTCCCGGGACGACCTGAGCCGACGTGCCGAGAAGACCGGCCAGGCGGTCTGTGAGGTCGACAGGAACATGATCGTCGTCGTCGGAACGCAAGATGGTGAGCGACCCGGCCCTCTCTCGGATCCCGGACAGGTCCACGCCGTCACCGATGAAGTCGTCCAGTTCGGGTAGCCCCGGCAACGGGTCGACGAATCCCGAGACGAGCACGAGACCGCCCACCTCCCACGGTCCCGTCAGGGAGGCGAGGTGGCGCAGAACGGTGAGGCAACCGAGGCTGTGGGCGACCACGATCGTGTCTCTCCCCGGGATACCGAGCTCTTCTGCGGCGGTAGCCGCCCACCGGTCCGGAGATGGGGACGTGGACTCCGGCAAGGCGGGTACTCGTGTGGGGACCCCCGCGTGTTCGAGCTGTTCTGCGAGCCACCCGAACCAATGGTCCGCGGGCGTCGCACCGTACCCGTGGAAGATCACGGCCTGGGTGGTTCTTACCGACGTCATGCCACCGAACGGTAGACCGTGCCGCCAGGGAGGCTGTGTACAGCCCCGGCGGCCGGGGTGTCGTTCCGCTCCTCCGCACCGGCTCGCGGCCGGGGATCACCGAGGAAAGTGTCCGACCGTTGCTCGGGTTCAGTCCGAGCGTGGCGCAATTGCTCACCTGCTCGCGTTGATGCATCAGTGTGCTGCCGGGTTCGGTGGCCGGCGGGCACCGGAGACCGGGCCGTGATGCTCGGAGGTTCTCGACGCGGAACGACGCGAGGTGCGCGGCGGTCGCCGTCGATCGACACAGCACGGTGTACCCGGCCACGACGGTGCGCGGTCGGCCGGCGACATGCCGTGGTGCCGGCTCGGTAGAAGACCCCGGCCCGGCCGGAGGCGCGGTAGAGGCGGTGACGGGTGAGACCGGTGAGCCCGCACACGGTCGCGATCCGCACGCCGAGGCCCCCGCCCTGAGTGCCCCCCACACGGTCGTGAGTCGGGACGGCCACTCACCGCACGCGACGGAGCTCTGGGAGGACGAGCCAAGCACTGAGAGGACGAGCCGACTCCGCCCTGCAGCTCGAGCCGCACTGATGACCGGATCGCGTAGGCCCCGTCCCCTCGGGTCGGGTAGGACACCACGTGGTGGCAGGGGCGGAAGGCGGGCGGCCGGAGGGGGAACACGGCAGGGACGCAGCGGGAAGACCCGTCTGTACGTGGCTTTGGCGATCTGCCGGCATGGGCCTGCAGGGGCGCCCTGGGAGGCGTTGACCAGCCGATTTGGTGTTCCGTTGGGGCGCGTGTAACTTTATCGGCGCCGCCAGGGAGCGGGGGTCGAGCCGAGAGGTTCGAGTCCTGGTTTCGGGCGGTGGCTTCGCGAAGGGGGGCCGAACGATCGGGTTGACCGATCGACTTCGGTCCGCTAGAGTAGGCGAGCTGCCTCCGATGGAGAGCGGCAACTTCCCCCGAAGGTATGTGGCGATAGTGCCACGTGGCGACGGTGTGGTGGTGTTGTTTGAGAACTCAACAGTGTGTTTTGTTT
>NZ_JAALDZ010000369.1:0-1722 GCF_014145125.1 Dietzia sp. CQ4
AACGTCGACTTGCCCGACCCCGACACCCCTCCCACCAGCACCAACCGGACGCGGGCGCGCAGGAGGGCGTCGACGGCCCGGTCCGCCAGCTCCAGGGCGTGCCGCGCGTCCGCCCCACCGCTCCGGGACTGCTCGGCGCGGATCGCGGTGACCTTGGACCGGACCAGCGCGCGGTACCCGATGTAGTGGTGCACGAGGGACGACGGCGCGTCATCCCCCGAGAAGTCCCGATACGCCGCGAGGAAGGCCTCGGCGAGGTCCCGCGCCCCCACCCTGTCGAGATCCATCGCCAGGAACCCGGCGTCGAGCATGGCGTCCCCGAACCTGAGCCGGTCGTCGAACTCGAGACAGTCGATCACCCGGGGCCCGTCGTCCTCCAGATAGATGTCCGCCGCGAGCAGGTCACCGTGGCCGTCGACCACCCGGCCCGCATCGACTCGCGCCCGCAGCAGTCGCTCCCTCCCGCGGAGATACTCCCCCGCGAGCCACTCCACGTCGTCGACGATCACCGGTGCGTCCTCGCCCACACTCAGACGCCGCAGGTGGCCGATCGACTCCCGCCACAACCCGGCCACGGCGTCCGCGGTGCCCACCGCGTCGATCTCCTCCGAGCGGGGACTCGCGGCGTGGAGGTGATCGAGCTGCCGGGCCACCTCCCGCACCCCCGCCAGGAGGTCGGGATCGTCGGAGCGGCCGGTCCCTGAGGCCCGCGACCGCACCAGCGAGTCCAGGCTCCGTCCGGCGGGGAGTCGGCGCATCCGGACCACGTGGTCGATCACCTCGCCGTCCGGACCTCGCACCTCGAGCACACCGTCGTACACGTCCGGCGCCAGGCGACTGTTGAGCTCGACCTCCCGGCGGCTCTGTTCGGCGCGGGCCCCGACCGACGTGTTGTCCAGGAACCCGAGATCGATGCGCTTGCGCACTTTGTGAGCCTCGTCACCATAGAGCACGATGAGAGCGCTGTGCGTCTCGACGACGGCCGGCCCTCCGTCCGTCACCGGGTCGGCATCCGCGGGGGTGTCCATAACCCCAGCCTAGGCAGGCATGACACGGTTCGCGGCCGACCCGCGGAGTCGGCCGCATACGCCCCCCTCGCCTGTGGTGACCGGAGTGTTACCTCAAGGAACACTCAGCATTTCGCCCCCCTGACAGCGCCGGACTTCGCTTGTAGGGTCGCCGACGCACCTCGCTCCGATCGAGGTGTCCGCGATGAGAGACATCGGGGTCAATGAAGATGGGAGCTGTTCAGAACATGACGAACACCCACCGGAAGACCACCAACCGCACCACCGCCAAGATCGCCGCCGTCGGCGCGTTCGGCATCGGTGCCGCCATCGCGTTCCCCGGCCTCGCCGCGGCCCAGGAAGCCCCCGGCGGCAGCCTCGAGGGCCTCGCGGGCGACACGGGCAGCCTCACGGAGATCGCGGGTGAGGACGGCAGCCTGGCCGACCTCGATCTCGGCACGGACCTCGCCGTCGACCTGGGCAGCCTCGCCTTCAACCTGAACCTCGGCGCCGAGGCGTCCAACCCGGGCTCGGTCGAGTTCGGCAGCCTCGGTGTCTCCCCGAACACCGGTAGCGACATCCTCGACAGCGGCTCGGCCGGGGCCACCGACGCGGGCACCGGCTCGCTCGACACCGGCTCGCTCGGTGGGGACACCGACACGGGCTCCGTCTCGGGCTCGGCTGACGAGGGCACCGACACCGGCTCCGTCTCCGG
>NZ_JAALDZ010000036.1:0-23787 GCF_014145125.1 Dietzia sp. CQ4
AGAACTGCGAGAGCGCCCGGCGGGATGTCCCGCCGGGCGCTCGTCCCGGAACCGATCGACTCGCCGAACCGGCTGAGTCGTCGCGCCTCAGTCGCCGATCGACGTGGTCTCCACGGCCCGGTCGCGGGCCTCCTCCGCCGAGCGGGCCTTCTCATGGGCCGCCACGCGCTCGATGGCCTGTCGACCGTAGACCCACTGTTGCGTGGAGGTCAGCTGGGAGCGGTGGTCACCGCCCATGTGCATTCCCCAGGAGAACATGGTGGTCAGGCGGTTCTTGAACCCGATGAGGTACGCGAGGTGCACCACAAGCCACATCACCCAGGCGATGAAGCCGGAGATCTCCAGCCTGCCCACCTTCACCACCGCGCTGTAACGCGACACGGTGGCCATGGAGCCCTTGTCGAAGTACTTGAACGGCGGTCGCTCGGCGGGGGACCTGCCCTTCTCGACCTCGGCCATGATCTGTTTCGCGGCGTACTTGCCGCCCTGGATGGCGACCTGTGCGACGCCGGGGAGCTTGTCGAGACTCATCATGTCGCCGACGACGAAGATCTCGGGGTGCCCGGGCAGCGAGAGATCCTTCTGCACCAGGACCCGTCCCGCGCGATCGATCTCGGCCTCCGTCTGGTCGGCGAGCATCTTGCCGAGCGTGCTGGCCTGGACGCCCGCGGACCAGATCTTGCAGGTGGCGTCGATCCGGCGGACCGAACCGTCCGGGTCCTTCACCTCGATCCCGCGCTGGTCCACATCGGTGACCATGGCGTTGAGCTGGATCTCGACGCCCATCTTCTCGAGCCGGGCCCGAGCCGCGTTGCCCAGTTTGTTGCCGAACGGCGGGAGGACGGCGGGGGCCGCGTCCAGGAGGATCACCCGGGCGGAGGCGGGATCGATACGGCGGAAGGTGTTCTTCAGGGTGTGCTGGGCCAGCTCCGCGACCTGCCCGGCCATCTCGACACCGGTCGGTCCCGCGCCCACGATGATGAACGTGAGGAGGCGGCGGCGCTCCTCGTCGTCCTCGGTGACCTCCGCCTGCTCGAAGCAGCCGAGGATCCGGCTGCGCAGTTCGAGGGCGTCGTCGACGGTCTTCATGCCGGGGGCCCAGCGTTCGAAGTGGTCGTTGCCGAAGTACGACTGATTGGCGCCGGCGGCCACGATGAGACTGTCGTACTCGAGGTCGAACTTGATGTGACCGGCCGAGGCGTAGACCGTCTTGGCGGCCACGTCGATCTTGTTGACGTCACCGAGGATGCAGGTGACGTTCTTCTGGTCGCGCAGGATGAGCCGGGTGGGCGGGGCGATCTCGCCCACAGAGAGGATGCCGGTCGCGACCTGGTAGAGAAGCGGCTGGAAGAGGTGGTGCCCGGTCTTGGCGACCAGGGTCACGTCCACATCCGCCTTCTTCAGTTGCTGGGCCGCGAAGAGCCCGCCGAAGCCGGACCCGATGATGACGACTCGGTGCCGGCGTCCGGCCGGTGCGGTGGCGGTGACCTGGTCGTGTGCGGGCTCGGTCATGGCGGCTCCTGGTGAAGGTGAGACTGTCGTGGTGAGCGCGGGGCTCGCCGATCGGGTCCCCGGGCGGGTCACGCGCGGGAACGAGTCCCCAGGGTAGTGGTATGCGGTAGCCGGTGCACACGTAGTGGGCTCGCCGCGGTGAACGCTCCCCCCGTCGCGCCTGACCCGCCCGGGCGACGTGCGGCGGTACCGTCCCACTGACGACACCCCTGAGGAGGGACCCGGTGGTCAGACTCGAACCGCAGACCGTCGACCTCGATCGTTGGCCCGCGCTCGCGGAGCCGGACGGGATGGGCGGACAGGCCGCGGGGGAGGTCGCCCAGGCCCTGAGGAGGTCGACCAGGGACCTCGGTCTGAGGATCGACTACCCGGATTCGACGGCGGCGGGCGAGTACGACGCCCCCGTCCGAGTGGTCCTGCGGGAGCCCGAGCGCTTCTGGGCGCGCCTCGCGTCCGCCGGGGTGCTCGGCCTGGGAGAGTCCTATATGGCCGGTGAGTGGACGACCACCGACCTCGGCGCGGCCATAGGAACCCTCGGCCCGTGGATCGCGGGGAACTCCGACTGCGCCCACCCGGGTGAACGAGCCTACGGGCGCGACGGTCGCGGGAGCCCCGGTGGTGGGCGACGGCGCGGGGGACCGGTGGTGGTGGAGCTCGAGGATTCCGTTCCCGGTGCGCTCACCTCCCTCTACACCGACGAGACGATGTCGACGGCGGGCGCCGTGTTCGCCTCCGGTGCACGCACCCGTGCACGGATGGAGGACGGGACCGACGTGGTCCACCTCGAGGTCCCGGCGTCGCCCCCCCGGCGCAACGACCTGGGGGACGCCCAACGGCGGTCGGCCGACACGCTGCTCACCCTTGCCGGCGTCGGGGCCGGCACCCGGGCCCTCGTCGCCACTCCCGGGTGGGGTGAGTTGCCGATGCGGGCCGCCGAGCGCGGGGCCCACGTACGGACGATGACCGCGTCGACCGAGCGCCTGGCGGCCCTCGGGTCGAGATTCGCGGCGGCGGGGCTCGACGACGAGATCACGCTCTTCCTGGGCGGGCCGGCGGACGCGCGGGGGAAGGTCGACGCGGTGGTCGCGGTCGATCCCGGGGTCACGGCGGGTGTCGCCGGATACGCGGAGGTCCTGGACGCGGCTGAGAGGCTGCTGGTTGACGGCGGCAGGCTCGCGATCGCCGCGGTGGTGTCCCCGGAGCGCCCCCGACCGGCGGTCGTCGAACTCGCCGCGTGGGGCTCGAGGTACGTCTCCGAGGCGGGCCCCGTGGTGCCCTGGTCGGAACTGGTCTCGGCCATCGACCGCTCTCCGCGGCTGCGTCTGCTGGGGCGGATCGAGGCGACGTCGCACCACGCCGAGACGGTGAGGTTGTGGTCCGAGACGTTCGCCCTCCGGGGGCGGGACGCGGCGGCACTGGGGTTCGACGCCGTGTACCGGCGCATGTGGGCGTTCCATCTCGCGGCGCTCGAGGCCGGGCTGCGCAGGGGGTGGCTCGAGTCCGTCCAGGTGGTCGCCACGGCGAAAAGCACCCTGACCCACCTCGACGGTCCGCCCACGTCCTAGGGTTCGTTCATGAGCAACTTTCTCACCCCGATCGCGATCTGGTTCGGACGTCAGGACGCGACGCGGGAGAACTCCCACCTCGTGGTGACGGTCGACAAGTGGATGAACAGGATCTCCGGTGGCCGCGTCCCGCTGCTCCGGGTGGCGGGGCTGCCCACGCTCACGTTGCACGTCCCGGGCAGGAAGTCCGGTGAGCCGCGCGACACCCCGCTGCTGTTCGCATCGTGGCGCAACGGCCTGGTGGTCGTCGGCTCCAACTGGGGGGGCGAGAAGGCTCCTGCGTGGGTGCACAACCTCCGCGCGGCGGGGGAGGGCGAGGTCGACGTGTCGGTCTACGGCGCCAGGCTCACCGTGGACGTGCGGGAGGTGGCCGAGGACGAGCGGGCGTCGGCCTGGGACGCCGCCGTGAAGGTGTGGCCGAACTACGAGATCTACGCCACCCGCACGACCAGGCACCTGCCTCTCTTCCACCTCACGCCCAGGCTCTGAGACGGCTCAGCGGCGGGCGACCATATTGAGCGCCGTGGCGGTGAGGACCGGTTCGTCGTCCTGGTTGACCAGCGTCACATCCGTGGTGAGCACCCCGCGGTCAGGCTTGCTCCTGGAGGGGCGGACACCGGTCGTCTCGCAGATCAGGGTGAGACGGTCGCCGGGTCGCAGCGGCCGGACCCAGCGGAGCTCGTCGATCCCGGGGGACGCCAGGCTCGCGACAGCGGTGAGGTAGTTGTCGGCGAACAGGCGCATCATGAGCGCCGCGGTCTGCCAGCCGCTCGCGATCAGTCCTCCGAACGGGCCGTGAGCGGCCGCCTCGGGATCAGTGTGGATGCTCTGCGGGTCATACCTGCGGGCGAACTCCATGATCTCCTCGGCGTCCACCGACTCCTCACCGAAGCGGTACGTGCGTCCTTCCTGATAGTCGTCGAGGTACCTGTCGTCGACAGGGGTGTCGAAGGTGTCGTACTGCTCGGCGGTCATCTGTCACTCCTGGGCGCAGGGTCGGGCTCGTGCTTCCGGATCAGAGTCAACCGCACGCGGGTGACGGTGGGTGCCGATTCACGGTCGGTCCCCTCATCACGTGGTAGTCAGTTAGTGACAGTTCACTCGATGGGGGGCATGCGTGGCGTACTTCGAGCGACTCGGTGACCGATGGTTCGACCCGACCTCACACACCACCGGGGCCTGGGATCCGGCGGTGCAGCACATCGGCCCGTCGTTCGGGTTGCTCGTGCACGAGGTGGAGGGTGATCTACGACGTCGGCGGGACGATCCCATGGTGATCTCGCGCCTGACCTACGAGATCCTCGGCACCGTGCCCATGGACCCGGTCGCGGTGGACGTGCAGGTGGTCAGACCGGGGCGCACCATCGAGCTCGTGGAGGCCACGTACGGACTCGCGGATCGCGTGGGAGTGCGCCTGCGCGCCTGGCTGCAGCAACCGAGAGACACCACGGAGCTCGAGGCCGTCGGCCTCGACCCGATCCCGGGACCGACCGACATGCCGCAGTGGGACCCCACCTCGGTCTGGCAGGGCGGGTACCTGGCGTCCGCGGAGGTCCGCCGGGACTCGGTCGGGCCGGGGAGGGCTCGCTACTGGGTGCGCACCGACGTTCCGCTGGTCGCACGCGAGTCGGTGGGCGGGCTGGCCCGGTCGGCAGCACTGTTCGACATCGCCAACGGAATGGCGGTCCGCGCGGCTCCCGAGGACGTGCAATTCCCCAACATCGACCTCACCGCCCACCTCTTCCGCGAGCCACGAGGGGAGTGGGTCGGGTTCGACACCCGGGTGAGCTTCGGTCCGGGCGGGCTCGGGCTCACCTCGAGCACCCTGCACGACGAGTCGGGCCCGATCGGTACCCTCGCGCAGACCCTCACCGTCCGCCCCGTCACCCCGGGACGGTGATCGCGGCCGGGGAGTCGTGGTCCCGGGGGGCGGATTGCGTCATCCTCGGGGAGTCATCTACATCGACACACGAAACGGAGTGTGTGAGAGGCCCTGATGGGTACCCCCTCTGAAAGGACCGGGTCGGACGACGACCCGGGACCTAGTCGCCCTCCTCGTACTTCTCAGGTCCACGGCGCTCGAGTGCCGACACGGCGTCTCCCGAGGGGGGAGGTGGCCCCGTGGTCCTGACCCTTCTGATGTTGTTGCTGGGGATCCTCGCGATCCTGGCCATCATCGCCGCGAACGGCTACTTCGTGGCACAGGAATTCGCCTACATGTCCGTGGACAGGAACAGGCTCAAGGCACTGTCCGAGGCGGGAGACGTCGCCGCCCAGCGGGCACTGAGGGTCACGCAACGGACGTCCTTCATGCTGTCGGGTGCCCAGTTGGGCATCACGGTCACCGGCCTGCTGGTCGGGTACGTGGCCGAACCGCTGGTCGGCGAATCGCTGGGGACCCTCCTGGGCGGGGTCGGAGTCCCCGCGGCGGTGAGCGTCACGGTGGGCACCGTCCTGGCGTTGGTGGCCGCGACCGTGGTGCAGATGATCTTTGGCGAGTTGTATCCCAAGAACCTGGCGATCGCGAGCCCGGAGCCCCTGGCCCGCGGTCTGGCGCGGTCCACCACCCTCTACCTGACCGTGTTCGGCTGGCTCATCGTGGTGTTCGACCGGGCGGCGAACCTGCTGCTCAGGGTGGTCGGGGTCACACCCGTCCACGATCTGGACTCCACGGCCACCGCCGAGGATCTCGAGCGAATCGTGGCGGACGCCCGGGAGAGCGGCGATCTGCCCGAGAACCTGTCCGTCCTCATCGACCGGATCCTGGACTTCCCGGATCGCACCGTCGAGCACGCGATGATCCCGCGTCCCCAGACCAGCGTGGTGGGCCCGGATGACACCGTCGGAGAGGTCCGGACGTTGATGGCCTCGGGACACACGAGGTATCCGGTGGTCTCGGAGACTCTGGAGCCGCTGGGGGTCGTTCAGTTGGCCGACCTGCTCCGCGTGGGAGCGAAGGCCGACACCCCGGTCTCAGAGATCATGCGCCCACCGGTGGTCCTGCCCTCGTTGATGTCCCTGCCCCATGCGCTGTCGACGCTGACCCGGTCGAAGACGCAGCTCGCGGCGGTGGTCGACGAGTACGGGGGCTTCGCGGGCGTGTTGACGATCGAGGATCTGGCCGAGGAGTTGGTGGGGGAGCTGACCGACGAACACGACACGGAACCCGAGTCGGTCATCGCGGTCGTGGACGAGGGGATCTGGCGGATGGACGGTGACGTCCACGTCGACGAGGCCGAGAGATCGCTCGGTCATGAGCTTCCGCACGGAGATTACGAGACCATGGCGGGGTTGACCATCTCCGCGCACGGCGAACTCCCGGAAGTGGGTCAGACCGTGCGGGTCAAACTGCCGATCGAGCCCCGGGAACTGATCGCCGAGACACCGCTTCAGTTAGCCCTGGAGATCGAGGTCCTCGAGGTGACCCGGCTGGTCCCCGGCGAACTGCTGGTCCGGTTGGTGGACTCCCAGGAGGAGCACCCGGGGCGTCCCGGGGACGACGGACACCCCGCGACGGGACACGGGCTCGAGCCGGGACGGGGGGAGGAGCAGTGATGGACAATTCACTCGTCGTCGCCGCGATCACCGTGGCGTTGATCGTCCTGAGCGCCTTCTTCGTGGTGATCGAGTTCGCGCTTCTCGGGGCTCGTCAGCACCGGCTCGAGAAGGACGCGGAGAGGAGCGCCTCGGCGCGGGCCGCCCTGCGGGGGATCAACGAGCTGACCGTCATGCTCGCGGGCGCCCAGCTGGGGATCACCGCCTGCACCTTCGCGCTGGGCGCGGTCACCAAGCCGGCCGTCGACGCCTGGCTCGGGCCTGTCCTCGCCTCCCTGGGCGCGCCGGTACAGGTGGCCGGGGGCGCCGCGTTCGCGCTGTCACTGCTGTTCGTGACGTTCCTCCACCTGGTGGTGGGGGAGATGGCCCCCAAGTCGTGGGCCATCGCGCATCCGGAGTTCTCCGCCAAGTTCATCGGGATTCCCTCCCGGGGCTTCATCTGGGTCTTCCGGCCGCTCCTGCGGTGGGTGAACGAGGTCGCCAACCGACTGGTCTCCGCCAGCGGTGTCACCCCGGTCGAGAGGGCCGCGGTGGGAGGTCAGGATGCCGCCACGATCCGGCAACTCGTCGAGCATTCGGCGTCGGTCGGCGCCCTGGACGAGACGTTCAGTTCCCCGCTGACCGGAGCGCTCGGCCTCGATCAGCTGACGGTGGGGTCACTCGTCGACACCGACAGGGCACCCACCGCGGTGGCCGCGGAGGCCACCGTGGCGCAGGTCCAGGAGGCCGCGGCTCGGACGGGACACATGCGCATCCTCCTCCTCGACGGGGATTCCACTCCGGCGGTGGTGCATGTGCGCGACACGCTGATGGAGCAGGAGGGCCACCCGGCGCGGGACCTGGCCAGGCCGGTGATGCTGCTCGACACCCGGACGCCGGTGTACGAGGCGCTCGCGGTGTCGCGGGAGCGGAGCGAGCAACTCGCCGCGGTCATGGATCACGACCGGTTCGTCGGCGTGATCACGATCTCGGACATCCTGCGCCACATCCTTCCCGAGGAGTCCGGAACCGTCGGCTGACGTGGCGTCACCCCTCAGGGGTCAGAGCTGCCGCAGGTAGCACCGCATCCCGGAGCCGGTGTCCGGGTCGTGGTCGGAGAAGCCGTGACGTTCGTAGAACCGCCGGGCGCCGAGGTCGTCCGAGTCCACGTTGATGAGTATCTCCTCGCAGCCGCGCCGTCGGGCCTCGGACGCCGACCGGTGCAGGACCCCGGTTCCGATGCCGGCGGCCCTGAGGTCCGGGCGAACGTAGAGGTCCTCGAGCTGGGCGAGGGGACCGTCCCAGTACGGGGTCGGGCGAAGGGTGAGAAAGGCGAAGCCGACATCGGTCCCGGCCCCGCGGCCCCGGGGGAGTCCGGCGATGACGGCGAGGACGTCCTCGCGCTCGAGGAGTCGCTCGAACCGTGTCGCCGCCTCTGCCGCGCTCGGGGTGGCGCAGTCGAACTCGGTGTTGAAGTCGTGGAGCAGGCGCCCGAGTGAGGTCGCGTCCGCCGGACCCGCCACGCGGATATCCGCTTGTGCGGCGGGACGCGCAGAAGACGGGGGGACCGGAATACGTTCCCCCTCGAGGAGGCCCTTGAGCCGATCCAGGTCGGCTGCCACGGTGGCGGCGTCCTGCTCGAACTCGTCGTCGTCGTCGGAGAGCTGACGGACGGTCATGACCACCTCCGCGCCGTCCGGATGGGGCAGGACCCGGAGCGGATTGTGGACCGTCGCGCCGTCGGGCAGGGTGACCTCGTGGTCCAGGATCCCGAAGTCGTTCCTGGGGACGAATCGGACGCTCACCCTCCCCATGGGGGAGTCGACGACCAGGGTGTCGCCGTCCACGGAGGCCTGCGCGGTGGCCAGCCCAGACGCCCAGGTGGCGAGCTTCGTGTGGTCGGAGGCGAGGTCGTAGACGTCCGCCGGGGAGCGGTGGATCACCGTGCTGACGTGGCGCGTGCGCATCTCGTCAGTGTCCGTCACTCGCCGGCACTGCGCCAGGGGTTCGGCGTCAGGGGTTCGGCGCCGGGGGTTCGGCGACAGAGCTCCCGCGTCGGGACACCGTCTCCGGGACACCGCGGTCGGGATCGGCTCAGGCGGAGGGCGGATCGGCGTGGCTGCCCGTTCCCTCGATGCCGGTGACGGTGGTGAGGAGGAAGACCGAGTCCTCCAGGGCCGTGACGGCGTGCCGGTGGTGGGTGAGGGCGTGGAGTTCGCCGGCGCCGATGTCGACCGTGGTCTCGCCGGTCACCCGCACCGCCCCCCGGAGCAGGTAGAGGCTCGCTGCCGGGGGAGAGTTGTGCTCCTCGAGTTCGGTGCCCGCCGTCAGGGCCAACAGCGACTGGCGGAGAGGTCCTTCGTGGACGATGATCTCGGCGTGTCGGCCGTGCGGGGCGTCCGCAGCTCGGGCGAGTATGCGATCGGCGGTGTCGTTGACAGTGGTCATGGGTCGATCTCCCAGCCTTGACGGGTGCGTGCCCCTGACGCTACGCGCATCCCCGGGGCCCCGGACCCGTGGAGACGGAAGCGTGTGGCGCGGATCCCGCGCAAGGCCGCACCCGGTGGCGTCCGGCCCGTCGGCTCGGGCCGCCCATGCACCCGAGACGCTGCCCGCCAGGCGAAGGGATAGCATCCGGGCACGGCGCGCGGTGCCGAGGCGGCGTGAGGACGACCCTCGATGTCCGCCGGGTGGGGCCACCCTGTGCCACCCATGACTGCGGCCCGCCGCCGCCCGTTCACCAGCGCCCGTTCACCAGCGCCCGGTGAGTGGACCCGCGGGGAGATCCCGGGGTCGTGGTCGACAGCTGACGGAAGAGGACAGATGGACATCGCCGTGACAGTGGTCGGCGCCGGGATCATCGCTCTCGGCCTGATGGACGTGTTTCGCGCGCTGATGCACCCACGCAGCGAGGCGGCACTCAGCAAGGTGGTGTTCTCCGCACTGTGGGCGGTCTCCCGGCGGTTCGGGCACCGTCTGGGCTCGATCGTGGGCCCCGCGGGGATGGTGGTCACTGTTCTGGTCTGGGTGTTGCTGCAGGCAGTGGGGTGGGCGCTGGTCTACCTCCCGCATGTCCCGGACGGATTCGACTACTCCTCCGGAATCGACCCCGGTCGATACCCGGTCGCCGCCGAGGCGCTCTACGTGTCCCTCGTGACCCTGGCCACCCTGGGGTTCGGGGACGTGGTGGCCACGGAACCTCTCATCCGCGTTCTGGCCCCGGTGGAGGCACTGACGGGGTTCGCGCTGCTGACCGCGTCCCTCACCTGGTTCATGCAGATCTATCCGCCGCTCTCGCGTCGTAGCGCACTGGCCCTGCGGCTCCACGGATTGGCGGAAGCCGACTTCGCCGCGGCGGTTCGAGACCTCTCCCCGGACACCATCTCGCGGGTGACGGAGGGCCTCGCCGCGGAGATCAACGTCGTGACCGTGGATCTGACACAGCATTCGGAGACCTACTATTTCCAGGAGGCCAATCCCTACCAGGCGTTGTCCCGCCAGGTGCACTACGCGCTGGAGCTGTGTGATGCCGTCGCGGAGGTCGACACCGTGGAGGCGCGTGTCGGGGCAAGTACGTTGTCGGCGTCGCTGGACCGCCTCGCGGTGCCACTCAGCCAATTCACCGGCCGGGAGGGGGACGCCGGAGTCCGAGAGGTCCTCGCCGCGTACTCCGCGGATCACCAGCGGGCCGCGCGCGGCTGAAAGGCCGTCCCGAACGGTGACGAGGCCCTAGCGCGGACGTGGCCGGTGCTTCAGATGCGGTCTCAGTCGAGGGGGAGCGGGGACTGTGCCTCGGCGGAGTTCGGTGATGAGGTCGCTGGCGTGGGTGACCAATCCGGCGGCATCGATCCCGTGGGGTGCCGGGCCGTCCCGGCCACCGATACGGTCGGCCGCACGCTCGAGTAGCGCCAGGGCCCCCGTGGTGTTGCCACGCTGGATGTGGGTGATGCCCACTGCCAGCTGGGCGAGGCCTTGCCAGAGCTCCCGCTCGTCGGCGGGGGAGCTCTTCCACGCGCCTTCCAGCACCTCGTGCGCGTGGAAGGCGAGGCCGCGGTCCAGCAGGTCCTGCGCCCACGCCAGCGATGCGTCGGGGGGCAGGTCCAGGTCGTCGGGAATGCGCTCGACTCCGACGCTCCCCGGTGGCAGAGGTCGGCCGAGTTCGTCGCGGGGACGCGCGTTGCGCGCGCGGCCGTCCTCGTCACGATCGCGGTCGATGCCGTCCGGGGTGCGCATCTCTAGATCGTCCCATCCGTCGTCGCCGGTCTGCCACCTCGGACCCGGGCACCGGGCCCCGATCGTGGCACGTCGCACGCGACCTGTCCGCCGCGCACTCCGTAGGCTTGACTGATGACGTTGCATCATGTTCGACGCGGTCAGGGCAGTCCACTACTTCTCGTACACGGCCTCGGCGCGGGGTGGCGATCGTGGGAGCCCATCATCGACGACCTGGCCGCGAGCCGGGAGATCATCGCGGTCGACCTGCCGGGGTTCGGCGAGTCCCCTCCGCTCGACGGTGAGGTCTCCATAGCGACGTTGACCGACGCGGTCGCCCGGTTCATCGACGAGTCGGGCCTGCACGGGGTCTCCACGGCCGGGCAGTCGATGGGTGGGCGGATCGTGCTCGAGCTGGCCCGGCGCGGCGTCGGTGGTGACACCGTGGCGTTGGACCCCGGTGGATTCTGGAGCGATCGTGAGCTGGCGATCTTCAGCGCCACCCTGCGACCGTCGATCGCCCTGGTCAGCGCACTGCGCGGAGCGCTTCCGGTTCTGCTGGGTAATCCGGTGAGTCGGACCGCGCTGCTGGCGCAGCTCTCCGTGCGCCCCTGGGCCCTGCCGGCGCGGACCGTGCTGCCCGACGTGGCGGGACTGGCCGACGCGCCTGGGACGGGCGCGGCGATGGACGCGCTGACGAAGGGCCCGAAGCAGCAGGGCGCCCCCGCGGGCTCGGTCCCGGGACGGGTCACCATCGGTTGGGGTCGCCGCGATCTGGTGACACTTCCGGCCCAGGCTCACCGAGCCGCGCGCGCGTTCCCCGACGCGACACTGCACTGGTTCGATCGGTGCGGCCACTTCCCGCAGTGGGACGCGCCCCGGGAAGCGGTTCGGCTCATCCTGGACCGGACCAGCTGACTCGGCGGGTTCCGATGGGGTGTGGTGGCAACCACCGTCGACGGTTGCGCCTGCGCGGTGCTCTGCCACCATGGGGTGATGATCCGTCGCGTCCGCGAACAGGGGAGTCCGCTGTCGCCGGGGTGGAGCGGCCCACCGCGAGGAGTTGGCGGACAGCGCCGCGAGCTGAGGGGCCGGGCCGGACGATGACACACCTCGCATCCGCCACGTGGCTGAGTTCGATGATCAGAGTCCGCACGACGCTTCGGCGCGGGATGTGGACGACCGAACTGCGGATGAACGTGGACCCGGAGACCGTGTGGACGGTCATCACCGATGTGCGGTGTTGGCCGCGATGGGGGCCCACCGTCTCGGATGCCCAAATCGACGGCGACTCCGGCTTGACGGCCGGTGCGCGGGGGACGGTCACGACCGTGGCGGGCCTGTCCCTGCCGTTCGAGATCACCGACTTCGTTGATCGGCGACTGTGGGCGTGGAGGGTGGCCGGTGTGAATGCGACCCGGCACGAGGTCATCGGAGTGCCGGGCGGTTGTGTCGTCAGCTTCGGGGCCCCGGTCTGGGCGGCGGGATACCTACCGGTGCTGGCTCTCGCGTTGCCGCGGATCGAACGGATCTCGGTCGAACGAGCTCACTGAGACGGGTCGGCGCCGGTGGGGGCGTGATGTGAGCACGAGGCCGTGAGCATCTGACCGATGGGCTGCAGAGATCCTCACGCAGCAGGTCGGGGTTCTGACTTTACATAATGTAGATTATCGGCACTTAACCATAAGGCTGATAGCAGTGGGCCCTGCAGCGATGCTGTCGATCGTGCCGCCCGGTTGTCGGGCCCGGCGCCGCGTGCTTCTGTCGGGCTGTTCCGGGTCGCCCCGCTCATCGGCTGAGGTCGCCACCATATCGACGCTGTCTCCGCCCATGTCGTTCGCGACGGCCGACTCCGTCGTGGGGTGACGCCCTGTGGGCGGCCTGGCCCCGAGGTGTCACCCGGTACCGCCGGGCGTGGACTCTGGCGGGCGGAACCAGTCAGACGGGTGGAACCCGACCTGACGGGTTAATCGCCGGCTCTTCGGGGCGACACCGGGGCGGCTGGCTGGCTGCGCTCACAACGTCACGGTGACGTTTCCAGGGGCACTCCCCGTGTTGCCGGGTGACGTTCCCCGAGCTATCGAGGTCGCCCCGCGCCGGCGGGTACGGGCGGCCGCCGGTGATCCCACGGCACCGCCTGCTCGAGCTGACCGGCGAGGCGCAGGAGCATGGATTCACCCCCGAGCTGTGAGATGAACTGCACCCCCATGGGCACGCCCTCCGGGGTCCGGTGCAGAGGCAGCGAGAGCGCCGGTCGGCCGGTGAGATTGGCCAGCTGGGTGTACGGGATCCAGTTGAGGTTGTTGTCGATCATCGATTCCACGAGCCCCGAGCGTCGCAGCAGTCCGGCTGTCCGGGTCTTGAGTAGCCCGGTCGCCGCACGGTGTGCCAGTCGAGGGGTGTCCAGCGCGCCGATACGCGGCGGCAGGTCGGCCAGCGTGGGCGTGACCAGGAGGTCGTAGCCGTCGAAGAAGGCCGACAACCGCCGCACGTGCTCGTGTCGACGCATCACCGTGTCGACGTACTCGACACTGCTGTGCGCTCGTCCGAGGGCCGCCATGATCTGCGTGTCGAGCTCGAAGTCACCGTCCCGGCACCCCGTGCGCCGCTTGGCGTCGTCGACCTGCCACGCCAGGACCACGAACCAGGTGGCGAGGAAGTCGCGGGCCAACGCCAGGTCGTCGACCGGTTGCTCGGTGAGCAACTCCACGTCATGACCGAGGTCGGACAGCGTCCGTGCGGCCGCCTCCACCGACGCCAAGGCCTCCGGATGGGGCTCGGAGTTGATCGAGGATGCGGTGCACACACCGATCCGCAGCCGTCCCGGATCCTGACCGACCTGCGAGAGGAAGCTCTCGGTGGGCACCCCGGGAACGTAGGGTCCGCTCGGCTCCCCTCCCGCCAACACGTCCAGCATCGCCGCGGAGTCGCGGACGGAGCGCGAGATCACGCCGTTCGTCGCCGCACCGTGCATCGCCTCCCCGAGCGACGGCCCCATCGGAACCAGGCCGCGGCCCGGTTTGAGTCCGACCAGCCCGCAGCAGGCGGCCGGGATGCGGATCGAACCGCCGCCGTCGCTGGCCCCCGCCACGGGGACGACACCGGCCGCGACCGCCGCGGCTGACCCTCCCGAGGAACCTCCGGGCGTCCTGCTCGCATCCCACGGGTTGCGGGCGGGACCGAAGAGGTCCGGTTCGGTGATGCCCTTCGCGCCGAACTCCGGGGTGTTGGTCTTGCCGAAGATGACGAGGCCCGAGTCGAGCCAGCGCTGTACCACTGTCGAATGCTCGGCCGCCGGGATACGGGACAGGGGCCGCGAGCCACCGCTGGTCGGCACCCCGCGGTAGTCCTGACCGAGGTCCTTGATGAGGAAGGGAACGCCGGCGAAGGGGCCGTCGAGCGGCCCCGCCACCCGTTCCCGGGCCCGGTCGTCCATCCGCTGGACGATGGCGTTGAGGTGCGGATTGACGGCGTCCGCCTGCTGTAACGCGACCTCGAGCAACTCGCCCGCGGTCACCTCTCCCGACCTGACCGAGTCGGCCAGGCCGAGGGCGTCGTGGCGACGATACTCATCGATGTGCATGGATTGTGAGTGTACTCAGAGGCCGTCCGCCTGGGCGGGTGAGCGCGAGATGCGCCAGACTCGGGGCATGACGGAGTCGACGTTCCCCCGACCCCTCCGGGCCGTGGCGTGCCTCGTGCTCACGATCGCGATGGGCGCGTGTGCAGGACAGTCCGGGGATCGCTCCCCGCCCGCGTCGATCCCGACGGATGAGTCGCGGGATCTGACCAGCCACTCGACAGTGCTGGACGACCTCACCCGGAACTGGACCGTCTACCGCCCCCCGGCGGCGGAGGACCCCTCGGCGCCCGTACTGCTCGTCATCCACGGGACCGGGGACACCGGCTCGGGGATCCGCAACGGGATAGGTCCTGACCTGGAGCGCCTGGCCGACGACGAGGGCTTCGCGATCGTCTACGTCGACGGCCACGAGAACAACTGGAACGAGTGCCGGAGGGAGGGCGAATGGCCCGCCAAGGAGGACGACCTCGACGACGTGGGGCTCTTCCGGCAGGCCGCCGGGTCGCTCGGGACGACCGGCCCGGTCTACGCGGTGGGCTTCTCCTCCGGCGGACACATGGCCATGCGACTCGCCCTCGAGGCGCCGGACCTCGTCGACGGGGTCGCGGCGGTGGCCGCCAATCCCCCGACCCGGGAGAACCTGGGCTGTGGGGTCGATGGCGAGCCGGTTCCGATCATGTTTGTCCAAGGGCGTCAGGACCCGATCAACCCGATCGACGGTGGTGAGGTCCGCGTGGGATCGGGCCTCGCCGCGCAGTCGCGGGGCGAGGTGCTGTCCGCCGTGGACGGCGCGGAGTGGTTCGCCCGACACAAC
The DNA here is from genome assembly GCF_014145125.1 of Dietzia sp. CQ4. Classification (NCBI taxonomy): domain Bacteria; kingdom Bacillati; phylum Actinomycetota; class Actinomycetes; order Mycobacteriales; family Dietziaceae; genus Dietzia; species Dietzia sp. CQ4. The sequence continues at coordinate 15,221 of NZ_JAALDZ010000036.1, forward strand.
GGGGTCGCGGTCGACGGGTCGTCCCCGTCGGTCAGTCGTGAGGGCGACGCCGAGACGATCACCTGGGAAGGCCCGGATCCCGTGCGGCTGGTGATGGTGGACCGGGTCGGCCACTCCTTCCCCACCCTGTCCGGCAGGTGGGGCCGCGACGGTGGGGCCCGGTACGACGCGCCCGGCGAGATCTGGCGGTTCTTCTCCCCCGGCCCGCCGTGAGGACGACCGGTCGACCCGGCTCACCCGGGCCGCACTGAGCGTGTCGGTGCCGGTGGTCAGCCGCGTCGGCCGCGCCACGCTCTCCACGCCCCGGTGGACCACAGTGCCCACGCCACCAGGAGGGGCTGGAAGAACAGTCGGATGAGGCGGGCGCGGTCGGTGTCCAGTCCGAAGGCGGCCGTGCCGGTGACGTACTGCGAGATGTTGCCGGGGAAGATCGCGACGAAGAAGCCGGCGGTGATCCATCCCACGGCGGGCCGGAATCTCGTCGGCGCCAGGATGAGGGCGGCGCCCAGTCCTATCTCGACGACACCGGAGGCCAGCACCACGAAGTCCGGGTCCAGGGGCACCCAGGTGGGCACCTGGGCCTGGAACTCCTGCCGCATGGTGGTCAGGTGTCCCACGCCGGCGCCCAGCAGTGCGGCGCCGAGGGTCCAGCGTCCCAGGTGACGGATCACCTCGCCGGCCCGGCCCGGGCGTCGTGTCATCCGGGTGCCGGTGCGTCCGGCCGGTCGCGTACCTGGGGTGTGCTCCATGACAGAAGTATTGCGCACAACTCAATTGTGCGCAATCGAATTCTGCGGGACAATGGGGAGATGGACGCCGATCTCCGCCTCGACCAGCAGGTCTGCTTTGCCCTCTACGCCGCTTCCAGGGCGTCGACAGCGGCCTATCGGGAGGCCCTGGCCTCGGCCGGGCTCACCTATCCCCAGTATCTGGTGATGCTCGCCCTGTGGGAGGAGGACGGTCTGACGATCCGACAGCTGGGCGACCGGATGCTCCTGGACTCCGGCACTCTCTCCCCGCTGATCTCGCGGATGGAGGCCGCCGGACTGGTGTCGCGTCACCGGGCGGGCGGGGACGCCCGGAGTGTGACCGTCGTGCTGACCGACGCCGGGCACGCCCTCCGCGACGAGGCGGGCCGCATCCAGTGCTCCCTGTTGGAGAAGCTGGACCTGCCGGCGGAGGACCTCCTCGAGTTGCGTCGATTGGCGCGGAGTGTCGTGGCGGCGCTGGAGCGTGCCGACGCGACGTGAGTCCGGGGCGCCGCCGGGCCCCGGGTGGGGTCAGCTGTGCCGAGCCGGATCCGGCCGCGGAACGTTCTGCAGCCTGAGTTGGCCCCTCGCGAGTACGGTGCCGCTCTCGGACTGGCGGATCACCACGTCCCACAGCTGCTGACCGCGCCCCTGGAACAATGCTTCCGCGCTCACGTCGACCCGCCCGCCGGTCGACGCCCGCAGGAAGTCGGTGCCGTTGTGGACGCCGACCGCGATCTGGCCCCGGTCGGCCACGGCGGCTCCGGCGCCCGCGCCGCCCGCGGACTCGACGATGCTGGCGTAGACACCTCCGTGGACGGTCCCCCACGCGGTGAGGTGGTCCTCGCCCAGAAGCGCATGGCCCCTGAGGCTCGTCGCGGTCACCTCGTCGATGACGAGTCCTGAGGCTCGGACGAACCTGCTCGCGTCATCGGAAGAGGCGTCGGGGAATCCGTCGGAGGTGGTCATGAGTTCTTTCTACCCGCACCCGATCACTGCTCCGCGGCGCTCGCCACGGGTTGGCGCAGTATCGTCCGCAGCCGAGCCGGTTCGGTCTTGCGCGCGTCGGAGAGGTAGATCTCGTGGTGGTGCCCCGAGGCGATCAGGCCGCGACCGGTGATGGCCTCCTCGTGCATCCGGGCGATGACCGGACCCTCCGCGTCGTACGGTCCGACGTGCAGGGTCTGGACGGCCGGGCCCTCCGCGAATTCCTCGAGGCGGACCCGGTCCACCGCGACGTGAGGCTTCCTCCGGGTCACCGTCTCCACGGTGGAGGCCACCATGTCCTCGGTGACCCGGTCCGGCTGCCAGATCATCATGGTCCACGCCCAGGCGTCCTTGTCCCGCGCGGTGAACACCCCGAGGTCGTCGGCGTACCAGAGACCCTCGAGCGGGCCGACGGTGTGGACTCGCCCGAGTTCGACCTTGGCCACCGCCCGCACCGCATAGGAGCACGTGTACAGCGCCTCGAGCACCTTGCCGTAGTCCGCGGAGGTGTTGGGGTTCCCCGAGCCGTCGGCCGTGAGGAATCGCATCGGTGGTACCTCGACCGGGTCGAACCTCCCGACTGTGCCGTTGTAGAGGTCCCTGCGCTCCCGTTTGATGTCGAAGGTTCCCACGTCTCACCCTTCCCGCAGTTCGTCGATCTGCCGGCGGTACACCTCGGTGAGGTCATCGATGTACGCGCGATCCCACCTCGGCGTGATGTGCTTGCTGCAGTTGGCGTCGGCGGCCACGAGATCCACGACGATCGCCCTCTCGACATGCCCGGTGTAGGTCCTCTCCCCCATCGAACGCAGGCGCCCGATCAGGTCCGGGTCCCGGTCCGGTTCGATGACCCGGGCGTGACCGAACACCTTGAGCCTGGCCCGGGTGGGATAGTCCACGAAGAGCAGACAGACGCGCCCGTCGTGGTCCATGTTGCCCACGGAGACGTACTGACGGTTTCCGCGGAACTCCAGCCACGCGAGAGAGGTGTGCGTCAGGACGTGGACGAACCCGGTGGGTCCCCCGCGGTGCTGGACGTACGGCCACCCGGACTCGGTGACGCTCGAGAGGAGGAAGTGGTCGGCGCGCCGGATCAGCGCGGAGTCCGTGCCCTCCAGGGCGAATTCGCCGGTCTCCGTCGGCCTGGTGACGCCCGTCGACTCCTGCCGTGCACGGGCGGCGGGACCGAACGCGATCTCGGGATATCGGTTGGTGGGCATGACCACGACCCTAGTCCGCCGTACCGGACCGTCAACTCTGATTGACGCGCCCGGTGCTGTCAACGTAGGTTGACGAACGAGGTGAGGAATGTGAACACGACCTATGACGACGCCGACGACCACGAGGACGACACGCCGAACCCGGTCGCCCGCCTGGCCGCGATCGCGGAGGCGAGGGCGGCGCTCGCCCGGGAGGAGTCGGCGGCGGTCCGACACGCTCGGCTGCACGGGTTGAGCTGGGCGGAGATCGGAGTCGTCCTCGGAGTGAGCAAGCAGGCACTGCACAAGCGGTTCGGTAAGGCGGGGTGATCGCCGGTACCCCTCACCCGATCGCGGGCTCGACACCCTCCGCCACGTACCGCGCGAGGTGCTCACCGGTGAGCGTGGACCGGGCTGCCACGAGCTCGGCGGGCGTGCCCTCGAACACGACGCGGCCGCCACCGTGGCCGGCCCCGGGACCGAGGTCGATGATCCAGTCCGCGTGGGCCATGACGGCCTGGTGGTGCTCGATGACGACGACGGACCTGCCCGCGTCCACCAGCCGGTCGAGCATGCCCAGCAGGTTCCGGACGTCGGCCAGATGCAGGCCGGTGGTCGGTTCGTCGAGCACGTAGACCTCCGCTTTGTCCGCCATCTGCGCGGCCAGCTTGAGACGTTGCCGCTCCCCTCCCGACAGCGTGGTCAGCGGTTGTCCCAGCCGGACGTAGCCCAGTCCCACGTCGCGGAGCCGGAGCAGGATCTTGTGCGCGGCCGGGATCCGCGCCGGTCCCTCGCGGAAGAACTCCTCTGCCGTGGCCACCGACATCGCCAGGACCTCACCGATGTTGCGCTCCCCCAACCGGTACTCCAGGACCTCGGCCTGGAAGCGCCGGCCCTCGCAGTCGTCGCACGTCGTGGCGACCCCCGCCATCAGACCGAGATCGCTGTAGATCACGCCCGCCCCCTTGCACGTGGGGCACGCGCCCTCGGAGTTGGGGCTGAACAGGGCGGGTTTGACCCCGTTTGCCTTGGCGAAGGCCTTCCGGATGGGCTCGAGCAGCCCGGTGTAGGTGGCCGGGTTGCTGCGGCGGGACCCGCGGATCGCGGCCTGGTCGATCGCGACCACACCGGGACGTGGGGAGACCGACCCGTGGATGAGCGAGCTCTTCCCGGAGCCGGCCACGCCGGTCACCACGCACAGCACGCCCAGCGGGATGTCGACGTCCACGTCCCGGACATTGTGGGCGGTCGTGCCCCGCACCTCGAGGTGGCCGGTCGCCCTGCGGACCCCGTCCTTGAGCGTCGCGCGGTCGTCGAGGTGGCGGCCGGTGACCGTGTCGCTTCCCCGGAGGCCGGCGACCGACCCCTCGTAGCAGATCTCGCCACCGGTGGACCCGGCACCGGGCCCCAGGTCCACCACGTGATCGGCGATGGCGATGATCTCCGGCTTGTGCTCCACCACGAGGACGGTGTTCCCCTTGTCACGCAGCCGCAACAGCAGGTCGTTCATCCGCTGGATGTCGTGCGGGTGCAGACCGATCGACGGCTCGTCGAACACATAGGTCACGTCGGTCAGCGCCGACCCCAGGTGTCTGATCATCTTGACGCGCTGCGACTCACCACCGGAGAGCGTGCCGGCCGGCCGGTCCAGGGAGAGGTAGCCCAATCCGATCTCCACGAAGGAGTCCAGGGTGTGCTGCAGCGCGGCGAGCAGCGGGGCGACCGATGGTTCGGAGAGCCCGCGAAGCCACTCGGCCAGGTCGGTGATCTGCATGGCGGAGGCATCGGCGATGTTCAGTGCGCCGATCCGCGACGATCGTGCGCCCTCGTTCAGGCGGGTGCCGTCACACTCCGGACAGGTGGTGAACACCACGGCTCGCTCCACGAATGCCCGGATGTGCGGCTGCATCGCCTCGACGTCCTTGGCCAGCATCGACTTCTGGATCTTCGGGATGAGCCCCTCGAAGGTCACGTTGATCCCGTCGGCCTTGATCTTGACCGGTTCCCTCCGGAGCAGGTCGTGCATCTCCTGTTCGGTGAAATCGCGGACTGGCTTGTCCATGTCGAAGAAGCCGGACCCCGCGTAGATGCGTCCGTACCACCCGTCCATCGAGTACCCGGGTACCGTGATGGCCCCCTCGGCGAGGGACCTGGACCGGTCGACCAGAGCGTCGACGTCGAAGTCGGACACCGACCCACGCCCCTCGCACCTGGCGCACATCCCGCCGGTGATGGAGAACTCCGCCTTCTGCCGGGTGCCGTCCGCTTTCGTCAGGATGCCCGCCCCGCTGGCGGACGCGACGTTGAACGAATACGCCTTGGGTCCGCCGATGTGCGGCTCCGCCAGTCTGCTGAACAGGATGCGCAGCAGGGCTCCGGTGTCGGTGGCCGTGCCGACCGTCGAACGTGGGTCGGACCCCATGCGCTCCTGATCCACCACGATGGCGGTGGTGAGGCCGTCGAGGAGGTCCACGTCGGGGCGCGCGAGGGTGGGCATGAAGCCCTGGAGGAACGCGCTGTAGGTCTCGTTGATCATCCGCTGGGACTCGGCGGCGATCGTGGCGAAGACCAGTGAGCTCTTGCCGGAACCGGACACCCCGGTGAAGACGGTGAGCCGTCGTTTGGGCAGGTCGACGTTGATCGACTTCAGGTTGTTCTCCCGCGCCCCCCGGACGCGGATGACGTCATGGGAATCGGCGATGTGCTCACTCACGGGGCGTCTCCTCGCTGGGGTGTCTGCGGACAACCGTAGGTGCCGGACACCCCGCCGGGGAGGGATACCTCAGTCGCGGTTCACCTCAGTCGTTCGGCGCGCCGGGCAGCGTCCACCAGGTCACCGGACATCCGGGCCAACTCGGTGGCGTCCTCTCCCTCGAGGATCGCGGTGCGCAGGTCCTCGCACGCGCACCTGAGCTGGAACATCCGGTCCATGAGGTCCGTCGACTCGGCTTCCGAGAGCACCACCGTCCCCTCCGGCAGTTCGCGGACCCGCAGAGACTGCCGTTGCTCGTAGGCGCGCTGACGGCACGACCGGCGGCAGTACCGTCGTCGTCGGCCCGTGTCGCCCTCGTCCACCGGACGCCCGCACCACGCGCACGAGGCCTCGCCCCGCCGAGGCGGGGGTTGAGCGGCGGGGGCGTCGGTGTCCACGGAGGTCAGGGTACCGAGACGGTCCCCGGCTGGCCTGCTGCCCTATCCCGTGGGAACATTTGGGGGGTCACCTGGCGTTACATCACCAGGAACACGGCAGCGTCGTGTCGCAGGCAGCTGGACAGACGGACGAACACGGTAGAAGGAGTTCGCATGGCAGATCGAGTCCTCAGAGGCAGCCGCCTCGGTGCGGTGAGCTACGAGACCGACCGGGACACCGATCTCGCGCCCCGGCGGATGGCCAAGTACCAGACGGAGAACGGCGAGGTGTACGAGGTCCCGTTCGCCGATGACGCCGAGATCCCCGGGACCTGGATGTGCAAGAACGGCCAGGAGGGCCAGCTCATTGACGGTCCGGCGGTCGAGGTCAAGAAGGGCAAGCCGCCGCGTACCCACTGGGACATGCTCCTCGAGCGTCGCTCGCTCGACGACCTCGAGGACCTGCTCAAGGAGCGGATGGACATCCTCAAGAAGCGTCGGCGCGCCGGCGCCCGCTGAGCATCCTGACGCCGGGCATCACGACCCGGCAAGGACGCCCCGGCCCCCTCACGGGGCCGGGGCGTCCTGCGTTCAGGGGTGCCAGGTCGGCTCCGGAGGGCGCCGGCTCAGCGCCGGACGAGTGACGTCAGTTGACGGCGCCGCTTCTCCCAGCCCCAGCGGGCCACGTTCACGGCGGCCTCCCGGAAGATCGACTCGCTCATTTTGGACTGCCCGACGGTGCGCTCGGTGAAGGTGATCGGGACCTCGACGACCGTGCCCCCGGAGTTCAGCAGCCGCCAGGTCATGTCGATCTGGAAGCAGTAGCCCTTCGACTCGATCGCGTCCAGGTCGAGGCGTGTCAGTGACTCACTGCGATAGGCCCGGAAGCCGGCGGTGATGTCCTTGATGCCCACCCCCAGCATGATCCGGGAGTAGACGTTGCCGCCGCGGGAGATCACGTGGCGCTGCCACGGCCAGTTCTCCACGCTGCCGCCGGGCACGTAGCGCGACCCGATCACCAGGTCCGCGCCGTCGTCGACCGCCGCGAGCATCGCGGGCAGGCGCTCGGGCGGGTGGCTGCCGTCCGCGTCCATCTCCACCAGCACGGTGTAGCCGCGCTCCAGTCCCCAGCGAAATCCGGCGATGTAGGCCGCCCCGAGCCCCTGCTTGCCCGGGCGGTGCAGCACGGTGATCCGCCCCCGCGTGTCCCCGGCGGCGAGCTGGTCGGCGACCTCCCCCGTGCCGTCGGGGCTGTTGTCGTCCGCGATGAGGACAGCCACGTCGGGAGCTGACGCGAGCAGACGCTCGACGACGCCGGGCAGGTTGTCCCGCTCGTCGTACGTGGGGATGATCACCAGGGTCCGCGCGGACGCAGCGGCGGGCTCAGGCGCCATCGGATCGGTCACTTACGTCTCCTCGTGCTCGGTCGCGGGTCGCTGCCGGGTGCGGATCAACGCCCATCCCAGGCCGACGAGCCCGATGAGACAGCTCACCATCTGCGGTATGCCGCCCAGTCGGGTTGCCATCGTACCGGCGGTCCCCAACTCGACCCGCGCCGCCAGCGTCGCGGGCTCGAAGATCCCGGTCTCCTGGAGCACCTCACCGTCGGGGCCGATCACCGCGCTGACCCCGCTCGTGGCGGCGATGAGGACGGGGACGTGGTGCTCCACGGCCCGGACCCGCGACATCGCGAGTTGCTGGTAGGTCATCGGGGATCTGCCGAACGTCGCGTTGTTGGTGGGCACGGTGAGGATCTGCGCGCCGCGCGCGATCGGTTCACGGGCCGCGGCGTCGAAGGCGATCTCGAAGCAGATGGCCACACCGAGGTCGATCCCGGCCGCGGTGATGAGCCCGGTGCCGTCGCCCGGGACGAAGTGCCCCGCGGTCCGGGCGATCGGGAACAGCGCTTCGAGCGGCGCGCGGAGGGGCAACCACTCCCCGAATGGCTGGATGTACTTCTTGTCGTGACGGTCGACCACCGGCCCGGCGGCGGAATCGGACGATCGGCCGTCCCAGACCAGGTACGAGTTGGTGGCCTCGGGGCCGTCACCCACACGCAGGACGGTGCCCACGAGGATCGGGGCGTCCAGGCGTCGGGACAGGGCGGTGATCTGGTCGCCGGCCAGTCTGTCGGCCAGGGGCGAGATGTCGGAGGCGTTCTCCGGCCACAACACCAGGTCGGGCCGGGCCGCCGTACCGGCCTCGACGTCGTCGGCGAGCTCCGAGGTTACCCGCAGATGGTTCTCGAGGACCGCGCGTCGCTGGGCGTTGAAGTCCAACCCGAGGCGGGGGACGTTGCCCTGGACGACGGCGACGTCGGCCGTCTCCCCCGGCGCCCCGGTGGTGGTGTCGACCGTGGTGACCGCGACCAGTCCCACGGTGAGGAGCGGGACCGCCAGGAGCCCGGTGGCCGCGCGCGACGGCTGGCGGCGGCGCGCCAGCAGCAGGACGGCGAGCCCGATCGAGGCACCCGTGGCCGCGACCGCGAACCCGAGCAGCGGCG
>NZ_JAALDZ010000370.1:0-4543 GCF_014145125.1 Dietzia sp. CQ4
GGCCCCCCACCCCTCCCACCAGCACCGGCCGACCCCGCAGGGTCGGCCGGGTGAGCTGCTCGCAGGACGCGAAGAAGGCGTCCATGTCCACGTGCAGGACCCAGCGGTCCTGCCCGTCAGCCATGCCGGCTCCCGTCTCGGCTCAGGACCGGTCGGTGTCAGACCCGGGCCAGCGTCATCCTGACGCCCTCGGCGAGCTCGGCGGGCTCACCGTCGCCCGGGTCGAGCGCGTCGACCACCCCGAAGTCCGTGGCGAGGACCTCGCCGGCGATCAGCCCGGCGTGACGGTCGGCCCAGTCGCGGCGGGCCGCCGGGACCTCCAGGCGCACCCGGATGCGGTCGGAGATGTCGAACCCGGCGCCGCGGCGGGCCTCCTGGATCTCGCGGATCCGGTCCTTGGCCCAGCCCTCGGCCTCCAGCTCCTCGGTGACGGTCAGGTCCAGCACCACCAGCCCGGCCCCGCCCGGGAGCGCGGCCGTCGACTCCGGGTCCGCGGCCACGAGGCGGTGTTCGTACTCGCCCTCCTGCAGTTCGACCCCACCGGCGATGACCACCCCGTCGGCCTCGGACCAGTCCCCCGTCTTGGCGGCCTTGATGCAGGCCTGAACCTGCTTGCCCAACCGCGGCCCCGCCGCGCGGGCGTTGACGGCCAGCTCCATCCGCCCGTGGGCGGCCACGTCGCTCGTCAGGTGGACGTGGCGCACGTTGACCTCGTCGGCGATGATCCCGGTGAACGGCTCGAGCCTCTCGGCGTCGGGCATCGCCACGGTGAGGGAGTTCAGGGGCAGGCGCACGCGCAGCTGCTTGGCCTTGCGCACGGAGGAGACGGTCGAACACACCGACCGCACGGCCTCCATGGCCTCGACCAACCCGGCATCGCGCGGGAGCTCGTCGGCGGCCGGCCAGTCCGCGAGGTGGACCGACTCCCTCCCGGTCAGGCCGGTCCACACGACCTCCGACATGAGCGGGAGGAGCGGGGCGGCGAGCCGCATCGTCGTCTCCAGCACCGTGTAGAGGGTGTCGAAGGCGTCGCGGGAGTCCTGACCGGAGGCCTCCCCCGCCCAGAACCGGGAGCGCGACCTGCGCACGTACCAGTTGGTCAGGGCGTCGGCGAACTGTCGCAGTTCGTCGCAGGCGGCGGCGATGTCCGTGGTCTCCAGGGCCTCGGTCATCGCGTCCCGGGTCGTGGCCAACCGGGACAGGATGTACCGGTCCAGCACGTGCGGGGAGTCCGTGCGCCAGGTGGCGCGCTCGGCGGCGTACAGCTGCAGGAAGCTGTAGGAGTTCCAGAGCGGCAGCATGGCCTGACGCACACCCTCGCGGATGCCCTGTTCGGTCACCACGAGATTGCCACCGCGGAGGATGGGGGAACTCATGAGGAACCAGCGCATTGCATCGGAGCCGTCGCGGGCGAAGACCTCGTTGACGTCCGGGTAGTTGCCCTTGGACTTGCTCATCTTGAGCCCGTCGTTGCCCAGCACAATCCCGTGGGCGGCGACGTGCGTGAACGCGGGACGGTCGAACAGCGCCGTGGCCAGCACGTGCAGCGTGTAGAACCAGCCGCGGGTCTGACCGTTGTACTCGACGATGAAGTCGCCCGGGTTGTGGGTCTCGAACCACTCCTTGTTCTCGAAGGGGTAGTGGACCTGCGCGAACGGCATGGACCCGGACTCGAACCAGCAGTCGAACACGTCGGCCACCCGCCGCATGGTGGATCTGCCGGTCGGGTCGTCGGGGTTGGGCCGGGTCAGCTCGTCGATGTACGGACGGTGCAGATCGGTGGGCCGCACCCCGAAGTCGGCCTCGAGCTCGTCGAGGGAGCCGTAGACGTCCACGCGCGGGTAGGCCGGGTCGTCCGACTCCCACACGGGGATCGGCGCGCCCCAGTACCGGTTCCGGTTGATGTTCCAGTCCCGCGCGCCCTCGAGCCACTTGCCGAACTGCCCGTCGCGCACGTGCTCCGGCATCCACGTGATGTGTTCGCGATTGAGCTCGACCATCCGGTCCCGGAACGCGGTGACCTTGACGAACCAGGCCGGCAGGGCCATGTAGATCAACGGCTGCCCGGAGCGCCAGGAGTGCGGGTAGGAGTGCTCGATGGTCTCGTGCCGGATCAGGCGACCCGCGGCACGCAGGTCGCGTGAGATGGGCGCGTTGGCGTCGAAGACCAGCTGGCCCGCGTACGGGGGCACCTCGGCGGTGAACTTGCCGTCGGGGCCGACCGGGATGACCAACTCGATGCCGGCCGCGTCGCAGGCGTCCTTGTCCTCCTCACCGAAGGCCGGCGCGAGGTGGACGATGCCGGTGCCCGACTCGGTGGTGACGTAGTCCGCCGACAGCACGACGTGCGCGCCGGGGTGGCCGGCGAAGAAGTCGAACGGCGGGACGTACGTCAGACCCACCAGGTCGGCGCCCTTCGCCGTCGCCACCACCTCGGCGTCCTCGCCGAACTCGGGCGCGTACACTCCGCGGCGGGCCTCGGCCACCACGAAGCGGCGGCCGGCGAGCTCACCGGAGTTCACCTGCACCACGCAGTAGTCGATGTCGGGGTGGACGGCGGCGGCCAGGTTGGACGGCAGGGTCCAGGGGGTGGTGGTCCAGACCAGCGCCTCGGCGCCGTGGAACGGGCTGGACTGCGGCGCCTCGAGCGGTAGGCCGACGGTGACCGCGGGGTCCTGACGCATCTTGTACGCGTCATCCAACCGGGTCTCCTGGTTGGACAGGGGCGTCTGCTCGTACCAGGAGTACGGCAGCACGCGGAAACCCTTGTAGACCAGGCCCTTGTCGTAGAGCCGCTTGAACGCCCACAGGACGGACTCGGTGAAGTCGATGTCCAGCGTCTTGTAGTCGTTCTCGAAGTCCACCCAACGGGCCTGACGGTGGACGTACTCCTCCCACTCGTCGGTGTAGCGAAGGACCGACTTCTCGCAGGCCGAGTTGAACTCGGCCAGACCCATGTCGAGGATCTGCGACTTCTCGGTGATCCCCAGCTGCTTCTCGGCCTCGAGCTCGGCCGGCAGACCGTGACAGTCCCACCCGAAGCGGCGCTCGACCAGGTATCCGCGCATGGTGCGGTAGCGCGGGATCACGTCCTTGACGTACCCGGTGAGCAGATGCCCGTAGTGGGGTAGGCCGTTGGCGAACGGGGGGCCGTCGTAGAAGACGTACTCCTCGGCGTCCGCCCGTCTGCGGACGGACTCCCGGAAGGTGTCGCGCTGGTCCCACCGGGCCAGGACGGTCTCCTCGAGGGCGGGGAACGACGGCGACTGTGCCGTGGTGCCGCCGGTGAGGTCGAGAATCGGGTAGGCGCTACCCGTGGCGGTGGGCTCGGTGCTCATGCGGGCGGACTCCTCGCGGTACGGGGCCCGCACGAGTGGGTACCCGTGGGGCCGACAGGCCTGCGCTCGGGGACGATCCGGACACGACTGGCGCGTCCGTCCGCGGTACCACCCCGTTTGACGACGACGGTGCGACGCCCACTCATGGGTCGGGGGCCGGTCGGGCTCCCCCGTTCGGTTCTACTGAGCCGCCCCCTCCACGGGACCGGCCGTTCTTCCGAGCGCTCCCCGGTGATGGCCGGATCGCAGCGCATCCGGCTCACCGCCGGACATGGGGTGATGTTACCTGTCGGCGTGGGAGTCCGCCGCGTCCGCCACCTCTGACGGGTCCCGTCCGGACCCGTCACGCGCGGACCTCCCGCGGATGAGATCCATGACCAGCAGCAGCAGGCCGAGGGCGCCGACCACGATGCAGGCCCACGCCCACCCGATCTGACCGGTGGCGACGGCGGCGACGAGGAAGGCGAATCCGAGGATCGTCAGTCCGAGTGCGGCGACGAGCATGCGTTCCTCCTGCCGTGGTGCGTGTCGTGGGGCGCACCGGTTCCGGGGCGGTCCCACTCCCCGAATATACGTCGGTCCCCGCACCCTGGGCAGGGGCGGGGACCGGACGCGTCGACGCGGGAGGACTACTCGGCGCGGTGGCCGCCGTCCTTCTTGGCACCCTGGTCGGGCGCACCGGCGTTCTCCGCCGGGGCGGCCGGGGCAGCCGATCCGGACTTCCCGAGCTCGGACAGCTGGTTCTCGAGGTAACTGGTGAGGCGACTGCGGTAGTCCTTCTCGAAGGTCCGCAGCTGGTCGATCCGGCCCTCGAGCACGCCACGCTGCTGGTTGATGGTGGCCATGATCTCGGTGTGCTTGCGCTCCGCGTCGGCCTGCAGGGCGTCCGCCTTGGCCTGGGCTTCCTTGATCTGCTGCTCGGAGCGCGACTGGGCGTCCTTGACGATCCCGTCGGACTTGGTCTTGGCCTCGCCGAGGATCTTGTCGGCCTCCCTGCGGGCGTCGCCGACCATCTTCTCCGACTGCGTCTTGGCGTCGCCGACCAGCCGATCGGACTCGCCGCGCGCCTTGGCCATGAGCCCGTCGGACTCCTTCTTGGCCTCCCCGGTCAGCCGGTCCGCCATCTCCTGCGCCATCGCGAGAACGCGGGCCGCACGCAGATGCGTGTCGGAGTTGGCGGCACCGCTGTCCTCGCTCTTAGCGAG
>NZ_JAALDZ010000371.1:0-5046 GCF_014145125.1 Dietzia sp. CQ4
GCGGCACAGGGGACTCCCCCGCCAGCTCGGCTCGGGCGAGGTCCGGCAGCAGCGACCGCGCGGACTCCACCAGCCGCCGTTCGTCCGGATAGGCGAGCCGCCTGGGGAGATGGTCGAAGGCCACCCAGGCGACCTCGGTGATCTCCGGGTCCTCGTCGCACAGCTCGCCGTGGTCGTAGCGGATGAGGTGGTGGTGGACGGTCTTGTGGATCCGGCGGCCCTCGGCGACGAACCAGTAGTCGATGGTGCCGAGCGGGGCGAGCACCGTCCCGTCCACGCCGGTCTCCTCGAGAACCTCGCGACGGGCGGTCTCCTCCACGGTCTCGCCCGGCTCGATGTGCCCCTTGGGCATCGACCACAACATGCGGTTACGCCGGTCGAGGCGTCCGATCAGCGCGACCTCAAGGCGCGAGAGGTCGGGCTCCGATCCCGCGGCGGCCGCCTGTTCGAGCCCACGCACGACGAGGCCGCCCGCCGAGGTCTCGAGCACCGTCCGCAGACGTTGACCGTTCCGCGGGTGCCGTCCGCCCGCGCGACCGCCCCGGGGGTTCTTGGTTCCGGTTCCCTTCGCGCCGGGCACCTTCGACCCGGGCACCTTCGACCCGGGCTTCCCGCCCGGCTTGGACCCGGACTTGGCCGGGTTCTTGGTCCCCGACTTGGCCGGAGCGGCGGCGCGGGAGGGGTTCGAGGTCGCGGACTGGGCGGGTCCGGACCTGGGTCGGTTCTGGGTGCGGGGGTGTCGCGGGGACTGGCGGGCCGAGGTGGCGCCGGCGGTGCCGTCCCCGGACCTGACCGTCTGGATGGACTGCGTGGGGGTGTCGTCGCCCTGACCGGTGTTGTTCTGCTGGGTCTCGGGGGTCCTGCCCTGGCCGCCCCGCCGGCCCCGGCCACCACGACGCCGGCGCCGACCCTGACGGGCCTGACCGCCACCGGACTGGCCGGACTGGCCGGACTGCGCGGGTTGACCGGACTGGCCTGACTGGCCTGACTGCGCGGGCCGGCCCGACTGGCCCGACTGACCCGACTGCGCGGGTTGACCGGATCTGCCTGACTTCTGGCCCTGGCCGCCCTGGCTGTTCCGGTGGTGCTGGGGCTTGTCCTGTCCCTGCGCGGTCCGCTGGCCGTCGGAGCGCTGGCCGGAGCTGCGCTCGGAGCCCTGACCAGCGGAATCGGAGGTGGGCGTCACGGATCCGGCGGCCCGCCGTGCACGACGCCGCCGCGGCGGGTTAGCGCGCGGTTCGACGGGGCGTTCGGCTTCGGACACCCATCGATGCTACCGGCCGGTGTCGCGTGTTCCGTAAATCGTCGGCGTGCCGCCCGCGGATACGGTCAGGTCAGGTGTCGGCGGGCGGGCCACGGCTAGAGTCCGCGACATGAGCTCAGGATCCGCAGGCCACGCCCTGGTCCTCCGTCACCGGGCCAAGCCGGGGCGGCGGGACGAGCTGGTCGAGGTGTGGCGCCGGCACATGCCGGACGCGGTGCAGGCGAACGACGGGCACCGGGCGTACGTGTTCTGCGCGTCCCACGCCGACCCCGATGTCCTGCTGGTGTTCCAGCAGTACCGCGACGCCGCCGCGGCACAGGAGTTCCTCGGAAACCCCGCGTACCTGGCGTACCTGGAGGAGTCGGGTGACCTGTTGACCGGCCCCCCGGAGGTCGAGGCCGTGGAGCCGCTGTGGTCCAAGGTGGCCGGACCGACTCGGTAAGGTCTCCGCTGTGACAGCCCGCAACCCCCACCCAGACCCGCGCGCCTCATCGGACCGCCACGACGCGGCGGTGTTCTCCGGACTGCAGGACGGACCGGGGACCCCGCCCGACCCGGCGGAGTACGAGGCGCGGCGGGTGCGGCTCCTGGCGGGCGCCCAGACGACTCTCAACGACCACGCGGACGTGTTGGCCCCTCTCGCGGCCGCGTTCGGCGAGGCCGGCCACGAGCTCTACCTGGTCGGCGGGAGTGTGCGCGACGCCCTCCTCGGTCGACTCGGCACCGACCTGGACTTCACCACCGACGCGCGACCCGACACGGTCCGCGGCATCCTCGAGTCCTATGCGGACACCGTGTGGGACACCGGGATCGAGTTCGGCACCCTCTCGGCGGTCAAGCACGACGCCTCGGGTATCGAGCAGCAGATCGAGATCACCACGTACCGCGCGGACTCCTACGACGGGGTGAGCCGGAACCCCGAGGTGGTCTTCGGCGACACCCTCGAGGGCGACCTGGTCCGCCGCGACTTCACGGTCAACGCCATGGCGGTGCGCCTGCACCCCGACGGGCGTCACGAGTTCTGCGACCCGCTCGACGGGATGGACGCTCTGCTCGCCGGGGTGCTGGACACCCCTGCCGCCCCGGAGCAGTCGTTCTCCGATGATCCGCTGCGCATGCTGCGCGCCTGCCGGTTCGTCTCCCAGCTGGGCTTCTCCCTCGCGCCGCGGGTGTTCCGGGCGATGACGGAGATGACCGCCGAGATCGACAGGATCACCGTCGAACGGGTCCGCGCCGAGCTGGACAAGACCATCCTCGGCGACTACCCGATCGACGGGATCAACATGCTGTGTGAGGCCGGACTGGCCGACCGCGTGCTCCCCGAGGTGCCGGGGATGAAGCTGGAGCGCGACGAGCACATGCAGCACAAGGACGTGTACTGGCATTCGCTCACCGTCCTCAAGCAGGCCATCGACCTGGAGCCCGAGGGGCCGGACCTGGTGCTGCGCTGGGCGGCGCTGCTGCACGACGTGGGCAAGCCCGCCACGCGTGCGGCCAAACCCGGCGGCGGTGTGACGTTCCACCACCACGAGGTGGTGGGCGCCAAGATGGTGCGCAAGCGGATGCGCGCCCTCAAGTACTCCAAACAGATGATCGAGGACGTCTCGGGACTGGTGTTCCTCCACCTGCGCTTCCACGGGTACGGCGAGGGGCAGTGGTCCGACTCGGCCGTGCGCCGGTACGTCTCCGACGCGGGCGATCTGCTCCCCCGCCTCCATCGGCTGGTCCGGGCGGACTGCACCACCAGGAACAAGCGACGTGCGGCCAGGCTCCAGGCCAGCTACGACTCCCTGGAGCACCGCATCGCCGAGATCGAGGAGAAGGAGGACCTGGCCCGGGTCCGGCCGGATCTCGACGGCAACGAGATCATGACGCTGCTCGACCTCAAGCCCGGGCCCGACGTCGGCCGCGCCTGGGCGTTCCTCAAGGAGCTTCGCCTGGATCGCGGCCCGCTGGACCGTGACGAGGCGGAGGCCGAACTCCTCCGCTGGTGGGCCGGGCGGAACGACCGCCCGGAGAACGGCGACCCGGCGTGATCGGCGGCGCGGTCGACCGCTATCTCGCCTCGACCGCGGGCAGGGCCGTGGCGGCCTTCCTGGCGCTGCTCGGCACGATCCTCCACACGGTCGGCATCCCGGGCCTCCAGCAGCTCCCCCCGTACCGCATCGACCTGGACGTGTACCGCGTCGGCGGGCAGGTCTTCCGCGACGGAGGCGAGCTCTACGGACAGCTCCCCCGGTTGGCGGAGGGCGCCGACCTGCCCTTCACCTACCCCCCGCTGGCAGCCCAGATCTTCTCGCTGTTCACCCTCGTCCCGCTGGCGGCGGCGTCGGTCATCATCACGCTGGCCACCATTGCGGTGCTCGCCTACGTGGTGCAGCTCGTCCTCACGCGCACCTGTGACCGCCCCCACCGTGAACTGTGGTGGATCACGGTCGCCGTGATGGCCGTGGCGCTGTGGTTCGGCCCGGTGCGGGAGACGATCGGGTTCGGTCAGGTCAACGTGTTCCTCATGGCGTTGGTGTTGGTCGACGTCATCCGCGGCCGGGGCCGCTGGTGGGGTGGGAGCCTCACCGGTCTTGCGATGGCGATCAAGCTCACCCCCGCGGTGTTCCTGCTGTACTTCGCGCTGCGTCGCGACTGGCGGGGCCTGGGGACGGCGGTCCTCGCCGCCCTGGCCTTCACCGGCATCGGACACCTGTTGACCCCGGACGATTCGGCCCGCTACTGGTCGTTCGCCATCCGGGATCCCGCCCGCATCGGCGGGTTGTCCTTCTCCTCCAATCAGTCGGTCAACGGGCTCGTGCACCGCCTGGGTCTGGAGGACACGGCGGCCACGGTGGTGTGGTTCGTGGTGTCCGCCCTGGTGGGACTGGGTATCGCCTGGGTGGCGTGGCGGTTGCTGCGTCGCGGCCACGAGGTCGCGGCCGCGGTCGCGGTGGGGTTCGTCGCACTGTTCTGTTCGCCGGTGTCCTGGGGACACCACTGGGTGTGGTCCGTGCCGGCCGTCGTGCTCACGGTGGTGTGGGCGGCACGCGCCGCCGGGAGGGACGACGACGAGCGCGGCTGGCTCGTCTTGGCCGGGTCCGGCATCGTGGTCTTCCTGACCACACCGCAGTGGTGGTTCCCCCACGACGAGGGGCGTGAGCTCGCGTGGGGGCCGATCCAGCACTTGGTGGGTGACGCCTACCTCGTCTGGGCGGTGGCCTTCCTCGTCGTCGTCGGCATCCGGGCCGCTCGGCTCGGCGACCCCGACCGGTACGGCGATCCGGACACGCCGGCGCTCCTCGTGCGCGGCGGCACCCGCTGACCGAGTCCGTCAAGGTCAGGGGCGGTTCTGTGGAGAGCGGATCGGTTGTCCACAGATTGCCGCTCGGCACTGGTCCGGCCCGGCCGTCCGCGACACCATTCCGGGCATGGACTACTTCTTCGGAGACGGCGTCGGTGAGCCGACGCAATGGCAGGGTGCGCCCGAACTCACCCTCGGGACCGGTGCCGCGGACGCGCTGTGGCTGGATTTCGACGGCGACGGGTACGCCGACGACGCACTGTGGGACTCGGACCTCGACGGGGTCGCCGACCGCGTGGTGACCGATGTGGGTACTGATGCCCAGGCGGTCTACTCGGACGCGGGCGGCCGCGGGGTGTGGAACGTCTTCGCGGGAGGGGCCGGTGCCCTGGCGGCGGGGTCCGTGGGGGCGGGCTCGCTCGGCGCGGGCTCCGCCGGTGGTGGCTCTGTCGGCGCGGGTTCCGTGGGCGCGGGTTCTGTCGGCGGTGGCTCT
>NZ_JAALDZ010000372.1:0-14283 GCF_014145125.1 Dietzia sp. CQ4
GCTCGCGGCCGCCGGGGCGACCGACCAGGCATCCGGAGACCACACGATGGAGGTCATCGAGGCCCGCGAACTCGCCTCCGACACGATCCTGGTGATCTGGCGCGAGCGGTCCCGTGGTGACTCGATCCTGCGCAGCTCGGTGTGGGTCCGGTCCAGGGGCTCCTGGCGCCAGACCTTCCATCAGGGCACTGCCGAGACCTGAGTTCCCTCCGCGCGGACGTTCTGCCGGGGAGGCGCGCCGCACACGGAACGGCGCCCCTCACCACGTCTGGCGAGGGGCGCCGTTCGTCGACCGCGGCGCGGGGCCTACAGGCCGCCCAGCAGCAGATGGAGCAGATCCCCCACGATTCCGATGAGACCGGCGACTAGACCCATGTTTCCACTCCCTACAGGTGATGTGACACCCGACGGGTTCCTCTCCCCGTCGAGCTGAAAGCGACTCTAAGGACGTAGTGTGACGGAGGTGTTTCGCCCCGCGGTCTACGCCGTGAACTTGGGTTTCGTCGCTGTAAGGATACATCTGTATAGATTTTTTCTTACGCAGTGGCCTGCGCCCTGGGTGTCCTATCCGCGGCGCGGTGCGGTGAACCCGACCGCCTGATAGACCTGCGAGAGCACGGGCCCGGCCACGGATCTCGCGCGATCCGCGCCGTCAGCGAGGATCTGCTCGAGTTGGCCCCTGTCGGACATGTACTCGTCGAACCGACCGCGCAACGGGGTGACAAAGGCCTCGAGGGCATCGGCGGTGTCGGTCTTGAGCGCGCCGTACCCCGCCCCCGCGGCCTGATAGTCGGCCACGAGCTCCGCCACCGGTCGCCCGGTGAACGCCGACTGGATGGTCAGCAGGTTCGACACCCCCGGCTTCATCTCGCGGTCGAAGCGGATGTCACCGTCGGAGTCGGTCACCGCGCTGCGGATGCGCTTGGCGGAGACCTTCGGGTCGTCGAGCAGATTGACGATTCCCTTGGGGTTCTCCCCCGACTTGCTCATCTTGGCCGTGGGGTCCTGCAGGTCGTAGATTTTCGCCGAGCCCTCGAGGATCTTGCCCTCGGGCACCACGAAGGTCTTCTTGTAGCGGGAGTTGAACCGCATCGCCAGGTCGCGGGTCAGCTCGAGGTGCTGCCGCTGGTCCTCCCCCACCGGCACGAGGTGCGGGCGATAGAGCAGGATGTCGGCGGCCATGAGCACCGGGTAGGTGAACAGCCCCACGGTCGTCCCGTCCGTACCCTGTTTGGACGACTTGTCCTTGAACTGCGTCATCCGGGCGGCCTCGCCGTACCCGGTGATGCACCCCAGGACCCAGGCCAGCTCGGCGTGCTCGGGCACATGTGACTGCACGAACAGCACCGAGCGGTCGGGATCGACCCCCAGCGCGAGGAGCTGTGCGCAGCCGCGGAACACCCGTTCGCGCAGCTCCTTGGGATCTTGCTTGACGGTGATCGCGTGGAGGTCGGGGATGAAGTAGTAGGCATCATAATCGTCCTGCAGGTCCACCCACTGCCGCACGGCGCCCAGGTAGTTGCCGAGATGGTAGGAGTCGGCGGTGGGCTGGATACCGGACAGGACGCGCTGGCGCTTCGCGGGCGCCCCGGTCGCGGCGGTCGTGGGCGCAGAAGCTGCGGGAGTGGACTGCTCAGACATGGAGCCCATCCTCCCACGCGCTCCCAGTCGAGCTCTTGCGGGCACGCCTCGGCCAACAGCCTTCCTGCAACGAGCTGATCCCGACGTTTCGAGACGGGTCTAGCGACGCTAAATCGTCAACTTCGCACTGAGACTAATGGGGAACCCCAACACCATGGCGGACACTCTGACGCTAGACCGCTGAAGAGGAAAGACTCGACCGAGGGGTCGATATGACCAGAGCCAATTGAGGGACATCTAAGGTGTACTTCGGTCGGCGGACTTCACACGAAGATGCACTCGCAGACCCCCACCGATCGTCCTCACTAGTTCTACATGAGGCGGTGCAGTTTGCATAAGCAGCGACAGTAACGTGTTTCCGCGAACGATAGGGTGCGACAATAAACTCTCAAATTAGAGCTTTCACATCCAGTTAGCCCGGTCGGCGCAATCGCAATGCTTACACCGACCCGGCAACCCATAAGAGGGGGTCTTATGTCACCGGACAGGTACGATTATTGGACCGCAATCGGCACCGTCGGCGCAGTTGCAGTCGCACTAAGCGTTGCAATTGTTCAAGCTACCGTCGCTCTGACACTCTCCATTAGGCGACGGAGTCTGGCGCGACGGAAAGTTGCCTCCTTAGTATCGGCCTGGGTGGAGCACGAGTACATACCAAGTGCCAGCGGTGAGTTCTACCGGCGAAGAGTCTCACTACATCTCGCCAACGAGTCCGACGAACCAGTGTTTAAAGTGGAGGTTCTCTGCGGAGTTTCCACTGGAAACGGAACCGTCCAGCTTGGCCCCTTGGCAGCGCCGCGGGTCATCCCTACACTCCCCCCGAAGCGCGAGTTTGTTTACGACGTCACGATGGGCATGCTCGGATTCGGGGAGTTTGCACATGACGCCTTCCACGGATTAGTTGCGGAGGTGGCATTTCGCGACCATGAGGAGAAGCGGTGGGAGCGACGCTTCGACGGGGGCCTCTACAAAATCAAGAAGCCGCGAGCCGCGCGTATCGTCCAGGCGGGCGACGAACTGGCAGTCGCTCAAGCCGGCCCCCCCGACAATCCCTACAATCCTCTCGGCGTCGTGTTCGCTTTCGCAAACGCCGCTTCCGATGTGTCCATAAGCGACAAGCGCTTTCGCGAGTTGCTCGCAGCACACGCAAGCGGCTGGAGCGAGATTGACCATAAGAAACTTGCCGAAGTGCGCGAGCTCCTCCGTACTGCCAATGTGGCCACCCATGTTTGGTACCCGACACCTCGAATTGGATACGTTCGACTGCTCGAACACGTTCAAGAAGAAAGCGCTCCCCACCGAGCACAGATCTTGACCCTGGTCTGGCGGAACGGTAGGGGGTGGACTCTCTTCGGCCTGGGCCCATACCTTCCATGGGATATTGGTTTCGCATCGGGCGAATTGGAAGTCGACCCACTGGAGGGCCGCGAACATCAGTAGGTTAGTGGCCTTGAAAGGTTGCCCAGGTTAGCTCACGCGCCCTATAATTCTGGTTAATTACGAACAGAAGGGGCTAAAGAACTCAAACGGCTTCGGTCCCACACCAGGCGCGGTCATCCCACAGAAGCGGTTCGATAAATTCTGAGATAAGGCCCTCAATTTCCGGACCTGATCCGAGCCGTCCGGACCGTAGGGACGGTGCCGATTCTTAAGTCGACCGTATGCACCCGATACAAACTGGATAACCAATTCTATTTTGACGATCCGATTACTCTGCTGCTTTGACCCTCGGCGGCGGGAACCCGCCCGTGGCCACCGGCCCCCAGTCGTCGATCGTCACTCGGATGAGGCACTTGCCCTGCCGCACCATCGCCGCGCGGTACTCGTCCCAGTCGTCGTGTTCACCCGCCACGCTGCGGAAGTACTCGACCAGCGGCTCGACGGCGCCGGGCAGGTCGACGATCTCGCCGGTGCCGTCCAGGTGGACGTACGGGCCGGTGAAGTCGTCGGACAGGACGCACACGCTGACCGCCGGGGCTCGTCGGATGTTCCCGACCTTCGCCCGCTGCGGGTAGGTGGCCACGACGAGCCTGCCCTCGGAGTCGACACCACAGGTCACGGGCGAGCTCTGCAGCCCTCCCGAGGACTTCCGCGTGATGAGCACCGCGCGGTGCCGCGGGCGCAGGAACTCCTCGAGTCCGGCTCGCTCAGGACGGTCGGCAGTCGCATACGTCGGCATGGAGCCGAGGTTACGGATGTGCTCGCCGCGCGGCATCCGCGATCGCGGGCCCCTCCGGTGCGGACGCCCTCGTCGTCGTCACTCGTAGACGACGGTGACCGGCGCGTGGTCGGACCACCGCATGTCGTAGGCACTCGCACGGTCCACCCGGTCGGCCACGGCACGATCGACCAGGCCGTCGGTCACCACGTGGTAGTCGATGCGCCAGCCCGCGTCGTTGTCGAAGGCCTTGCCTCGTTGGCTCCACCAGGAGTACGGGCCGATCTCGTCGGGGCGACGATGGCGGACGATGTCGGTCCACCCACTGGCGTCGGCGAACAACTCTGACATCCACTCACGCTCGTGGGGCAGGAAGCCGGAGCTCTTGTGGTTCCCCTTGTGGTTCTTCAGATCCGCCTCGCGGTGGGCGATGTTCCAGTCGCCGCAGATGATCATCTCGTGACCGTCGCGGGCGCCGACCACCTTCGCGCTCTCGGCGAGGTGCTCCCGGAAGCTCGCCATGAAGCGGTCCTTCTCGTCCTGCTTGGGGGTCTCGGCCGTCCCGGAGGGCAGGTAGAGGCTGGCCACGGTGACGGTCTCCCCGTCGACGGCGCCGGGGTACACCGCCTCGATGTAGCGGCCGGACTCGTCGAACTCGGGATCACCGTGCCCGATGCGCACCTCCGCGGGCTCGTGCCGGGACAACAGCGCGACGCCGGCCCGGCCCTTGAGCGAGGAGGCGGAGCCGACGAGGTGCCAGCCGGCGTCGAGGGCCGGGGCTAGCGCCTTACGGGTCTGGCCCTCGTCGGCGCGGACCTCCTGGAGCGCGACCACGTCCGCGCCACTGCCCTCCAGCCAGGGCAGGAATCCGAGGTTGGTCTCCGACCGCTGCTTGACGGCGGCACGGATCCCGTTGACGTTGACGGTGCTGACGGTGAGGCTCACGCCGCTCAGGCTACCGACCCGGTCAGACGTACCCGTTGACACCCGGTTCGTACATTCATACATTGAGACGATCAATGTATGAATGAAGGGAACTGAAGGATGCACGGAGCGACGGCAGTGGTCCTCGGCGGGAGCGTGGCGGGCCTGTGTTCGGCGGGCGTGCTGGCGCCGCACTTCGACAGGGTGGTGGTCCTCGAGCGGGACGAGCTTCCGCCCGGCGCCGAGCACCGGCGCGGGGTCCCCCAGAGCAAGCACCCGCACTTCGTCCTCAACGCCGGGCGACGCGCGATCGGCACGATCTTCCCCGGGTTCGAGGAGTCACTCATCGAGGCCGGCGGGATGCTGCTGATGCCCTCGATGGACGCGGCTTACGGCGAGATGGACGGCTGGGGGCCGCGCAAGACCAGCACCATGACGATGATCTACTCCTCCCGCATCCTCATCGAGCGTGTCCTGCGGGAGAAGGTCCGCGACCTGCCGACCATCGAGATCCGCGAGGGCGTGACCGCGTCGGGCCTGTCCACAACCGGAGGCGGGACACCGGCCGGGCGAGTGACCGGGGTGGAGTACCGCGACGCGCACGGCGAGACCCGGATCCTCGAGGCCGATCTCGTGGTGGACGCCCTCGGTCGCGGGTCCTCCGTCCGGGACTGGCTCGCGGCCGCCGGCTGGCCGGCCGTCCCCGAGAAGACCCTTGACGCCAAGGTCACCTACACGTCCCGCTGGTACCAACTCCCGGACGCCTCGCAGCGGCCGCCGAACTGGTGGTGGCAGCACCTGGTCCTGACCCCCACCCAGGACACCGGCCCCCATCCGCAGGAGCACGAGTTCCTCTCCAACTTCTTCCCCGTCGAGGGTGACCGCGCGATCGCGTGCATGGGCTCGTGGGGGATCCGGATGCCGCGCACGCCCGAGACGTTCGAGGCCGCCGCCGACCGACTCCGCGCGCCCACCTTCGCCGCCGCCATGCGGGCCGGCACCCCGATCTCGGAGGTGCACCTCACCCGCGCCACGGGCAACAAGTGGCGCCGCTACGACGAGCTGGCACACCCACCACTGGGCCTGGTGGCCATCGGGGACGCGGCCTGCGCCTTCAATCCGTTCTACGCGCAGGGGATGAGCTCGGCCGCCCGCTCGGCGGTCGTGCTCTCGGACGTCCTGGCCGAGCACCGGTCACTCGACTCCTCGTTCACCCGCGCGTTCCTCGACCGGCAGCGCGCGTCGCTGGAGGTGCCGTGGATGCTGGCCATGGCCCGCGACCAGGGATACGACTTCGCCGAGGGCACGGAGGTCGCGCCCGCGTGGCGACGCAGGATCATGTCCCGGGTGTCGTGGCCGGTGTTCAACGCCATCACCGCCGCCGCCCGTGAGGACGACCACGTGGAGCAGACGTTCACCGCGGTGTTCAACCTCGACAAGTCGCTCCGCGACATGATGACGGACCCGCGCTTCGTCTACGGCCTGCTGCGCCACAAGGTCCGCGAGGCGCTCGGCCGCACCCGCGTGCCGGGTGGCTTCGACATCCGCCTCGACCCGCCCGGTACCGACTACTCCGATCCCGCGAACCCCGTGGAACCGGCGGCCTCCGCCGTCCGGTCCGCGACCCGACAGACGAAGGGCTGAGCGATGGCGTACTCCTGTGAACCCGATGCCCGGCAGGTCGCCGATTTCCTCGGCTTCTCCTGCGACGACGCACACCCCGTGGGGGCCGTTCGCTCACCGATGGCCCTCGAGCACTGGACCATGCCCCTGCTCGAGGTGCTGATCATCGCCGGTGCGGTCTTCGCCCTCGTGCACGCGTGGCGGCGCTGGAGGCGCGACGGCGACCCGGTCAACCTCGGACTGTGGTTCGCCTCCCTGATCTACCTGGCGGTCATCGAGCCGCCGCTGTACTTCCCCGAGTGGTTCGGTCTGCAGGACTACGTGGGCTTCATCTTCTCCCACAACGTCTTCACCGTGCAGTTCATGTTCGACCGACTGCCGCTGTACATCGTGGCGTTCTACCCGGTGATCTCACAGCTCACCTACGAGCTCGTCCGCGCCCTGGGGATCTTCGCCCGGCGCGGGGCCGCGATCGGGGCGATCGCCACCGCTTTCGCCAGCCAGGTGTTCTACGAGATCTTCGACCAACTCGGGCCCCAGCTCAGGTGGTGGGCGTGGAACCCCGACAACATGATCAACACGCCGATGTTCGCCTCCGTCCCGATGAACAGCATGTGGGTGTTCGCCTCGGTGTCCTTCGGCGTCATGGTGTGGCTCGTCGTCACGCTCCTGGGCGGGCCCGGGCGCACCGGAACGCCCATGGGCGGCGGCTCGGTGGCCTGGCGGACCGTCGTCGCGGGGGTGCTCACCCCGGTGCTCATGGTGATCCTGGCCGCGCCCACCAGGGTCGGCGTGGACGCCGAGAGCGAGGGAACCCTCCAACGGACCATCCTCTGGACGTTCCTCGGCATCCTCTGGCTCGTCGGCCTGTGGCTGCTGGCGGACGGGACCCGCCGGACCTGGCGGGGCTCGACGCCACCGGTCGCCTCACCGGCCTTCGTCCGCGTCTACCCGGCCCTCTACGTCGGTGTACACGCGGCGTTCTGGATCGCGGCACTCCCGGCCTTCCGGGGAGCGACGGACGGGGTCACCACCGGAGGCACCCCGATCGGGAGCGGGTGGTACGCGCTCGCCTGCTTCGCGGTCGCGACCTGGTTCGTCGTCGCCGCCCTCCTGGCGACCCGGTCCCCCTCCGGCGGGGTCGGCTCCGCCCCCGGCACCACCGCGGGCACCGGGAATCCGCGGACGCGCGGGGCCGATGTGACACCCTGATCCGATGGCGAGACACGGGTGGGGCGGCCGGCCCCCGGCGGACGAGGAGGAGGCGCGTCAGCGCATCATCGACGCCACCGCCGGCCTGATCGACCGGCACGGGGTCGCCAAGACGACGCTCTCCGACGTCGCGGCCGAGCTCGGCGTGACCCGGCAGACGGTGTACCGACACCTCGGGAGCATCGGCGAGATCGTGAGCGTCGTCGCGGCTCGTGGTGCCGAGGACTTCGTCGACCGGATGGTCTCCCATCTCGAGGGCAGCCGGACCCCGGCGGAGGCCGTGGTCGAGGGCATCCTGTTCTGTCTGCGCACGGTGCCGAGCGACCCACGACTCAACCTGCTGCTGCAACTCGGCGACACCGCCACGTTCAGCCGGGCGGCCACCTCGCCGATGATGCTCGACTACGGCTCGGCGATGCTGCGCCGGTTCCCCGTGGAGTGGGCGGACGCCGGGGTCTCCGACGCCGACCTCGACGGTCTCGCGGAGATGATCATGCGACTGCTCATCTCGCTGTTGGACTCCTCCACGGACGTGCCGCGCCCGGAGGACGAGGTCCGCGCGCTGCTCGAGCGGTGGCTCGTGCCGGCGCTCACGCCGTCCTGACCCCGTCCCGGTCCGGTCTGCGGGCGGCCACGACCGCGCCCACGAGGATCGCCAGTCCGACCGCCGCGAGGGCGGCCCCCGCGAGTGCGGGAGAGGTGTAGCCGAAGCCCAGCGCGATCACCACTCCGCCGAGCCACGCCCCCAGCGCGTTGGCGGCGTTGAGCGCCGAGTGGTTCAGCGCGGCCGCCAGCGTCTGCCCGCGGCCCGCGTACTGCATCAGCCGTGCCTGCAGTCCGGGCACGAGTGCCGACCCCGTCGCCCCCACGAGGAACAGGCCCACCAGTGCCGTGACCGGATGGTGCGCGGCCACCGTGAACAGGGCCAGGACCACGGTCATGGCCGAGGCGATCGCGACCAACCCGCGGTCGAGGTCCCGATCCGCGACCACGCCGCCCAGCAGGTTGCCGGTCACCATGCCGAGACCGTAGACGGCCAGCACCGCGGGCATCCAGCCGCGGTCGATCCCCGCGACGTCGACCATCGTCCACTGGATGTAGGTGTAGACGGCGAACATCCCGCCGAACCCCACACCGCCCACGGCCAGGGTCGCCAGGATCTGCGGGCGGGCCAGCGCGGCCAACTCCTCGCGCGCCCTGACCACCACCGCGCCCGACGGTTCGGGGACGACGACGAAGATGGCCGCCACGGTCAGTGCCCCGATCACCCCGACCGCGAGGAAGGCCGCCTGCCACCCGGCGGCCTCCCCGAGCCACGTGGCCGCGGGGACACCGATCACGGTCGCCACCGACAGACCCAGCAGGACCAGCGACACCGCGCGGGCCTGCTTGCCCGGGCCGGCGAGCGAGGCCGCGACCAGCGAGGCCACACCGAAGTAGGCCCCGTGCGGGATGCCGGCGAGGAAGCGCGCGGCCACCAGGATCTCGGCGGAGAGCGCGAAGGCGGCGGCGGTGTTGCCCACGGTGAACAACGCCATGAGCACCAGGAGCAGGGTGCGGCGGCGCCACCGGGAGGTCCACACGGTCAACAGCGGTGCGCCCACGACCACCCCGAGCGCGTAGGCGGTGATGACGTGTCCCGCCTGCGGTTCGGTGAGCCCGAAGTCGTCGGCGATCGACCTCAACAGCCCCATCGCCGCGAACTCCGTGACGCCGATGCCGAACCCGCCCAGCGCCAGGGCGAGGATCGCGACCGCCACGCGGCGGGGGGTCGGCGCGGGGCCGGTGGCGGGGCTCGTGGTCACCGGAGCAGGCTACGCCCACCCCTGCGCGGGCCCGCCCTGACAGACCCGATCAGGGGGCGGTGCGCATGAGGCGCCGACCGCCGTAGACCACCAGGAACGCGGTGACGTACATGACGATGCTGTAGACGGCGGCGGCCAGCCCCACCTCCTCGTCGCCGATCACGGTGAAGGCGATGAGCAGGGTCAACGTGGTGTTCTTGATGCCGAACTCGACCGCGATCGCGATCTGTTCGGCGCGGCGCAGCCGGCACACCCAGGCGAGCAGTCCGCCCACCACGATCAGAGCCAGGTTCAGGACGACGACCGCGGGTCCCACGGCCACGACGAGGTCGACGATGCGGTCCCTCTCGCCGAGCACGATGCCCACGATGAGCAGCACCAGGACGACGAGTCCGACGATGCCCACGAAGCGCTCGATGCGGGCGGCCAGGGCGGGCCTCCTCGCGCGGAGGAGCATGCCGAGAAGGACCGGGATGAGGATGACACCCAGGAGGAGCCCGAAGGTCTGGCCGAGCGGGACGGTCACCTCGGCGTCGGAGGCCCCCGGGATGACCCGCGCGCCGATACCGAACCACATCGGCAGCGTGAGGATCACGGCCACGGAGGTCAGGGCGGTGAGGATGACCGACAGCGCGACGTTGCCGCGGGCCAGATAGGTGATGAGGTTGGACGTCGCCCCGCCGGGGGTCGCCGCGACCAGGACGACGCCGAGGGCCAGCATCGCGGGGAGCCCGAAGACCAGGGCCACGACCACGCCCGTCAGCGGCACCAGGACCAGCTGGCCGAACAGTCCGACGATCGTGGCCCACGGCGACCTGGCCTGGACCGCGAAGTCCTCCTTGGTCAGGCTGAGCCCGATGCCGACCATGATGATCGCCAGCGCGACGGGCAGGCCTATGTCGATCAGGGGACTCTGGTCCACGTGGTGCTCCTCGGGTGCTCGCGGGTCGGCGGACGGCGGCCCTCATGTGAGATGGACCACTGTCCGACACCGTAGCCGCTCAGGCGCGGGCCCTCTTGAGGTTCTGGTCCAGGGCGGCGAGGAAATCCTCGGTGGTGAGGTGGTCCTGGTCCTCGCCGACCAGGAGGGCGAGATCCTTGGTCATCTGGCCGCCCTCGACGGTCGAGATGACGACGTCCTCGAGTTGGTGCGCGAACTCGATGACCTCGGGGGTGTTGTCGAGAGTGCCCCGGTGCTCGAGCCCGCGGGTCCAGGCGAAGATCGACGCGATCGGGTTGGTGGAGGTGGGCTCGCCCTGCTGGTGCCGCCGGAAGTGGCGGGTGACCGTCCCGTGCGCGGCCTCGGCCTCGCAGGTCTTCCCGTCCGGAGTGAGCAGGACCGAGGTCATCAGGCCGAGCGAGCCGAAGCCCTGGGCCACCGTGTCGGACTGCACGTCGCCGTCATAGTTCTTGCAGGCCCAGACGTACCCGCCCTCCCACTTGAGCGCGGAGGCGACCATGTCGTCGATGAGTCGGTGCTCGTAGGTCAGGTCGGCGGCGTCGAAATCCGCCTTGAACTCGCGGTCGAAGACGTCCTGGAAGATGTCCTTGAACGCGCCGTCGTAGGCCTTGAGGATCGTGTTCTTGGTCGACAGGTACACCGGGTAACCGTGCTGCAGTCCGTAGTTGAACGACGCGCGTGCGAAGTCCTCGATGGACTCGGTGAAGTTGTACATCCCCATGACCACACCGCCGTCGTCCGGCATCTCGACGATCTCGTGCTCGATCGGCTCGGAACCGTCGGCCGGCGTGTAGGTGATGGTGACAGTGCCCGCTCCGGGCACCCTGAAGTCGGTGGCGCGGTACTGGTCGCCGAAGGCGTGCCGGCCGACGATGATCGGCTTGGTCCAGCCCGGCACCAGGCGGGGGACGGTGGAGATGATGATCGGGGCGCGGAAGATCGTCCCGCCGAGGATGTTGCGGATCGTGCCGTTCGGCGAGCGGTACATCCGCTTGAGACCGAACTCCTCCATGCGGGCCTCGTCCGGCGTGATGGTCGCGCACTTGACCCCCACCCCGTGCTTCTTGATGGCGTTGGCGGCGTCCACGGTGACCTGGTCGTCCGTGGCGTCGCGGTTGGAAATGCCGAGGTCGTAGTACTCGAGGTCCACGTCCAGGTAGGGGTGGATGAGCTCGTCCTTGATGAACTTCCAGATGATGCGGGTCATCTCGTCGCCGTCGAGTTCGACGACCGTCCCCTCGACCTTGATCCTGGCCATCGGACCCTCTCTCCCCGCTCGCCCCTCCGGGGCCCGCGTGTCGGCACCACTGTGACGTACGCCTCATCTTACGGATCCGCCCGGTTCCCGAGAGGCCCCTGCGCGCCGTTACCCCTCGTTGCCGCCGCCGAGCGGCTTAGGCTAACCTCTCCCCAGGTCATGAGTTCCAGCGACAAGCCCCGGCTCGCTGGACGGCAACCCTCCACCGCGGTGGGGTGCCCCGGGAGACGACCTGGCCACCACCCACCCGGGTGACAGGCAAGCGCGGGTCCGCTGTCGTCAAGCGGCCGGACCCTTCTGACGAGAGGAGGGGCTCCGCCCCTATGACGTACGACAACAGCAATCCCGACTGGGCCTTCGAGACCCGCCAGATCCACGCCGGTCAGCCGGTCGACTCCGACACCGGTGCGCGCAACCTGCCGATCTACCAGACCACCTCGTACGTCTTCGCGGACGCCAAGCAGGCCGCGGACCGGTTCGCGCTCGCCGAGATGGGCCCGATCTACACCCGGATCACCAACCCCACGGTCGCCGCCGCGGAGGATCGCATCGCGTCGCTCGAGGGCGGCGTCGCCGGTCTGCTCTTCGCGTCCGGCCAGGCCGCCGAGACCGCGGTCATCCAGGCGATCGCGCAGTCCGGTGGCCACGTGGTGGCCTCCCCCCGCCTCTACGGCGGTACCGACACCCTGCTCCGGCACACGCTGCCCAAGTACGGCATCGAGACCACGTTCGTGGAGAACCCGGACGACCCCGCCTCCTGGCAGGCGGCGGTACGGCCGGACACCAAGCTGTTCTACGGCGAGTCCATCTCGAACCCGCTGAACGACATCCTCGACATCCCGGCGATCGCCGAGGTCGCGCACCGCAACCAGGTTCCGCTCGTCATCGACAACACGGTGGCCACCCCGTACCTCATCCGCCCGCTGGAGCTGGGGGCGGATGTCGTCGTCTCCTCGGCCACCAAGTACCTCGGTGGCCACGGCGCCTCCCTCGGTGGCGTCCTGGTCGACGGCGGGAAGTTCGACTGGCGCGTGCAGCGGGACGGGCAGGACGTGTTCCCGTCCTTCACCACCCCGGATCCCGCGTACCACGGTCTGGTCTACGCCGACCTCGGGGCGCCCGCCCTCGCGCTCAAGGCCCGCGTGACGCTCCTGCGCGACACCGGCGCGGCGGCCTCCCCGTTCAACGCGTGGACCCTGGTCCAGGGCATCGACACCCTGAGCCTGCGCATCGAGCGCCACGTGTCCAACGCGCAGCGGGTGGCCGAGTGGCTCGAGGCGCGCGAGGACGTCGCGGGCGTCCAGTACGCCGGCCTGGCCTCCTCGCCGTACAACGCGCTGCAGAAGAAGCTGTCCCCCAAGGGTGCGGGCGCGATCGTCACGTTCGACCTCGCGGTGCCGCAGGGCGCGTCCGAGGAGGACATCACGACGCGGGCGTGGACGTTCATCGACGCGCTCAAGCTGCACTCGTGCCTGGTCAACATCGGCGACGTCCGGTCGCTGGTGTGCCACCCGGCCACCACCACCCATTCCCAGGGCACGCCCGAGGCCAACGAGATCGCCGGGGTCACCACGGCGACCGTCCGTCTGTCGGTGGGCATCGAGGCCGTCGACGACATCATCGGTGACCTCGAGCTCGGTTTCGCCGCGCTCTCCTGACGTCCGCCCGCATGGTCCGCCCCACCGATCCACTCGCGCTGTTGCCCCCGGGCGACGGCACCCTCGGCCGTGTCGCCATCGGCGACCTCACGCTGGTCACGGGTGTCGTCCTCCCGGGGGTGACCCTCGCGGTGCAGCGGTGGGGCCGGATCTCGGAGGACCGGTCCAACATCGTCCTGGTCGAGCACGCGCTGACCGGGGACTCGCACGTGGTCGGCTCCGTGGACTCGCTCCACCCGACGCCCGGGTGGTGGAACGGACTCGTCGGGCCCGGGCTGCCGCTGGACACCGACCGCTACTGCGTGCTGTCCGTGAACGTGCTCGGCGGGTGTCGGGGGTCGACGGGCCCCAGTTCACTGCACCCCGACGGCCACTACTGGGGCGCCCGCTTCCCGGCCGTGTCCGTCCGCGACATGGTGGAGGCCGAGCGGGTCCTGGCCGACCTGCTGGGGATCGAGCGGTGGGCCGCGGTGATCGGCGGTTCCATGGGCGGGGCCAGGACCCTCGAGTGGATGGTCACCCATCCGGACCGCGTCCGGGCGGGCTGTGTCCTCGCGGTCGGGGCGCGCGCCTCCGCGGACCAGATCGGCGTGCAGACCGCGCAGATCATGGCCGTGACCTCCGACCCGCACTGGCAGCAGGGCGGGTACCACGGCACCGGCCGCACCCCCGTCGCCGGACTCGGGATCGCCCGTCGCATCGCGCACCTGTCCTACCGGGGAGAGCTGGAACTGGACGAGCGGTTCGCCAACCGTCCGCAACCGGGTGAGGACCCCCGGGGCGAGGACCTGTCGATGTCGGGGCGCTTCGCCGTGCAGTCCTACCTCGACCACCAGGCCGGCAAGCTCGTCTCCCGCTTCGACGCCTGCACCTATGTCCTGCTCACCGACGCACTCAACCGTCACGACGTGGGTCTGGGACGAGGCGGGGTCGAACAGGCCCTGCGCTCCTGTCCCGTTCCCTGTGTGATCGGCGGGGTGACCACCGACCGCCTCTACCCCCTGCGCCAGCAGGAGGAGCTCGCCGCGCTGTTGCCCGGCGCC
>NZ_JAALDZ010000373.1:0-563 GCF_014145125.1 Dietzia sp. CQ4
CTCACCGAGTCCGACGTGGTGGGCCCCATGCTCGCCAGGACACTCGAACTCGCCGCACAGGGATCCCCCGACCGAACCCGAGGACATGCATGACCGACCGCGATCACAGCCCCCGGCCCGCCGCCCTCGGCCTGACGGGACTGGCAGTGGGGCTCGGCATCATCGGCGTGGCCATCGGCTTCGCCACGCTGCTGGGGATCACCGCCACGGCCAGCGGCGGCGGCGACACCACCGAGTATGGGCCGATGGCGGTGACCGCCGCGTCGTCGCTGGTCCTGGGGGCGCTGCTGATCGTGGGCGCGGTGCTGCTGTGGCGCGCCCACCGTGCGGCCCGCGTCGTCATCGCGGTGGCGGTGGCGCTGCTCGTCGTGAGCTCGCTCGCGCGGATGGTGGTCGACAGCGTCACGTTCATCTCGGTGCTGGGGAGCGTGCTCTCGCTGTGCGCACTGGTGGCGATGGGGGTGCTGCTCGCCTCGGACGGCGTCCGCGACCACGTCCGCGAGGGCGTCCCCCTGCGACTGACCTAGTCCGGAGCTGACCTGGTCCGGAGCTGACCTGCTCCG
>NZ_JAALDZ010000374.1:0-4749 GCF_014145125.1 Dietzia sp. CQ4
CCCGGTGGAGACGCCTCCGCGGCGGGTGGTGATGATCCGGCGTACGCGCCCGGGGCCGTGGGTGGCCACGCCGGTCAGTGCCGCATGAAGGGGGGGACGTCGATGTCGTCGTCCTCGTCCCGGCGGCGCGATCCCTGGGTACCGGCGCCGGCCTGAGCCGACTCACGGCGCTCCTCGCGACGCCCGCCGTCGAGAGGGGTCGATCCGAGCCCGGAGGCACCGCCGGTGTCGCCGGAGGCGCCGGGGACCTCGTCGTCGTCGAGGTGGTGGCGGCCGCGCCGCGACTGACCCGCACCGGAGGACTGCCGGGAGCCGCCCTCGAACCCGGCGGCGATGACGGTCACCCGCACCTCGTCGCCGAGCGAGTCGTCGACGACGGTGCCGAAGATGATGTTGGCGTCGGGGTGCGCCTCCTCCTGGACGAGGGTCGCGGCCTCGTTGATCTCGAACAGGCCCAGGTCGCTGCCGCCGGCGATCGACATGAGTACGCCCTTGGCGCCCTCCATCGTGGTCTCCAGGAGCGGCGAGTTGATGGCGGCCTCCGCGGCCTTGTACGCCCGACCCTCGCCCCGCGAGGAGCCGATCCCCATGAGCGCGCTGCCGGCCCCGGACATGACGCCCTTGACGTCGGCGAAGTCGACGTTGATCACGCCGGGGGTGGTGATGAGGTCGGTGATCCCCTGGACGCCGTTGAGGAGGACCTCGTCGGCGGTCTTGAAGGCCTCCATCATGGACACGCCGGCGTCCCCGAGCTGGAGGAGGCGGTCGTTGGGGATCACGATCAGGGTGTCGCAGGCCTCGCGCAGGCCCTCGATCCCCGCCTCGGCCTGTCCCCCGCGACGCTTGCCCTCGAAGGAGAACGGGCGGGTCACGACGCCGACGGTGAGCGCGCCGAGCTTACGCGCGATGGCCGCGACGACCGGCGCGCCACCGGTGCCGGTACCGCCGCCCTCCCCGGCCGTGACGAAGACCATGTCCGCGCCCTTGAGGACCTCCTCGATCTCGTCCTTGTGGTCCTCCGCCGCCTTGCGCCCGACCTCCGGGTCGGCGCCGGCACCGAGGCCGCGGGTGAGTTCGCGACCGACGTCGAGCTTGACGTCGGCGTCGGACATGAGCAGAGCCTGCGCATCGGTGTTCACCGCGATGAACTCGACGCCCTTGAGGCCCTCGTCGATCATCCTGTTCACGGCGTTGACACCGCCGCCCCCGATTCCGACGACCTTGATGACTGCGAGGTAGTTGTGCGGTGAGCTCATCGAGGCCCGGCCTTCCTTTGGGGGTGTCGTGCTCGGTTGCATGCTGTCTCGACGAAAGACTCTCGCCTAACCCTCACCCTCTACTTGAGGGTTAAAGTTGCTGGTCAGAGGCGGTTTCCGCCGTCGGATCACACGGTAGGGGCACCGGCCCCGCACGTCCACGAGGCTCGCGGGCGTGTCGGTCTACCGTGAGGCCGGCAACGCCGGATTGGAGACGTTCCAGACCTGCCCGGGTTGCTCGAGGACCATCTGCAGGGCGACCGCCTTCTCGTGGTCGCGACCCGCGGCCCCCCACTCCACGGTGCGCCCGTCGACGAGGGTGAGGACGATCGACGCCGGACTCTCCACCTCGACGGACGCGATCTCCTGCCCCGCGGTCCCCCGGACCTCGGCGAAGACCGTCGACAGGTCCCGGACGATCCCGGGCAGGTCGGAGCGTGCGCCGTCCCCCACGGTGAGCTCGGGGGTTCCGGGAGGCGGGTCCCCCTGCCCGAAGTCGATGCCCTGCCCGTCCACCAGGTGCCGGGCGCCGTCGACCTCGACCACGACCAGGGCGGTGCGCTCGATCAGCTCGATCCGCAGGTTCGACGGGTAGTCCCGCGTGACCGTGACCTGGTCCACCCTCGGGATCCCCGCCACGCGGCGCGCCACCGCGTGGGTGTCCACCTGGAGCAGCGGGGTCCCGGGGGACACCGCCGCGCGCTCGGTCACCGCCTCCACGGGAATGGTCCGGGTCCCGACGACCCGGACCTCCCGGACGGAGAACACCGGCAGGAAGTACAGCGCGATGTATCCCACCAGGAGGACGACCAGCGCCACACCGAGCCCCACATAGATGCGGTTGGTGCGGCGACGTCGCCTGCGCAGCGTGGCCCGCACCGCGGGGTCGGAGTGACGCACCCGCTCGTCCGAGCTACGGACGGCCGCCGCGGCGAGTCTCCGGTCCGGGTCGTCCGAGGCCGCCTGGTCCAGCGGATCCGCCGGGTCCGTCGGGTGGTCGCGTGGCTCGTCGGTCACCGCTGAGCCCCCTTCACGGCGTGGGCCTCGTCATGACCCCGTCCCGCTCCCCGCGGGCCCGGCGACGATCCTCGGGCCGAGCGTGGTGATGTCTCCGGCCCCGAGCGTGAAGACCACGTCGTCCGGCCGGATGATCCCGAGCACCGTGGACAGGGCGGTGTCGAGGTCGTGGACGTGGTGGGCCGGCGAGCTCACGTGGCGGGCGACGAGGCCGCCGTCGACGCCCTCCTCGGGTTGCTCGCGCGCGCCGTACACGTCGAGCACCACCACCTCGTCGGCCAGGGACAACGCCCGCCCGAACTCCTCGGCGAAGATGCGGGTGCGGGAGTAGAGGTGGGGCTGGAAGACCGCGATCAGGCGGCCACCGTCCGAGGCGACGATCTCCCGCCCGGCGCTCAGGACCGCCCTGACCTCGGTCGGATGGTGCGCGTAGTCGTCGAACACCCGCACCGGTCCACCCTGGACGGCGACCGTGCCCTTGGGTTCGAACCGACGCCCCACTCCCCCGAATCCGGACAGACCGGACAGGACGTCGTCGACGTCGATCCCGGCGTCCCCGGCGACCTCCCGGGCGGCCAGGAGAGCGGCGAGCGCGTTGAGCGCCATGTGTCGGCCCGGGGTCCCCACGTGGAGTTCGCCACGAGACCGCCCGTCCAGCGTGAGCGCGGCCCGGGTCCCGCCCGAGTCGACCTCGATCCCCGCGAGTTCACCCACCACCGGCAGGTCGGTCGCGGGGCCGGCCGTGGTGCGGTACCCCACCACCCGCACCCCCACGGACGCCGCCCGGCGCGCGCGCTCGGCCGCTCCCGCGTCGTCCAGGCAGACCACCAGGACGCCGGTGTCCGGGATCCGGGCGAGGAAGGTGTCGAAGACCTCGAAGTACGCCTCGGCGGTGCCGAAGTGGTCGAGATGGTCGGGCTCGGCGTTGGTCAGGATCACCACGTCGGGCTCGTAGTGCACCAGTGAGCCGTCGGACTCGTCGGCCTCGGCCACGAACACCGGGTCGGCCCCGCCGTGGGCGTTGGTGCCGTACTGCAGGACGGTGCCCCCCACCGCGAAGGACGGGTCCGCACCGGCGGCGAGCATGCCGGCGATCAGCATCGACGTCGTGGAGGTCTTCCCGTGCGTGCC
Source organism: Dietzia sp. CQ4 (assembly GCF_014145125.1). NCBI lineage: Bacteria > Bacillati > Actinomycetota > Actinomycetes > Mycobacteriales > Dietziaceae > Dietzia > Dietzia sp. CQ4. The sequence continues at coordinate 3,405 of NZ_JAALDZ010000374.1, forward strand.
GCACACCATGATCGAGCGACCGGCACGGGCGAGGTGACCCAGGACCCGGGAGCGGGTGACCACGGGTATCCCGGCGGCCCGGGCCGCGACCAGCTCGGGGTTGTCCGCGGGGATCGCGGCCTTGGAGACCACCACGATCTGCGGCGGGGCGTCGAGCGCGTCCAGCGCCGATGCGTCGTGGCCGACCCGGACCACCGCGCCGCGCGCCTCCAGCGCCCGGAGGTCCGCCGAATCCCTGGCGTCGCTTCCCGAGACCGCCACACCGTGGTCGAGCAGGATCCGCGCGACGGCGGACATGCCCGCGCCCCCGATGCCGATCATGTGGACCCGGGTCAGGGTGGCGGGAACGGACCCCGCCGTGACGTCGTCCCCGGTGGGTCGGGCTTGCGGTGTGGTGCTCTCGGTCAACGCCGGGCCTTCCCGGCGGCGTCGAGCGCGATGCGCGCCACGACCTCCGCCGCATCTCGTGAGCCACCGCTGACGGCGGCCGCGGACATGGTGTCCAGACGCTCCCGGTCCAGTGCGAGTGGCAGGACGGTGGACCGCAGGTGGTCCGGGGTGAGCGCGGCGTCCTCGACGAGCAACGCCGCCCCACCCGCGACCAGGTCGCGGGCGTTGAGGGCCTGCTCCCCGTTGCCGTGTGGGAGCGGGACGAACACGGCGGGGAGCCCCACCGCGGACACCTCGGCCACCGTGATCGCACCGGACCGGCACAGGATCAGGTCGGCGGCCGCGTACGCCAGGTCCATCCGGTCCAGATACGGCACCGTCACGTAGGCGGGGCCGTCCCCGACCACGGTCGGTGCGTCACCGAGGTTCTTGGGTCCCACTGCGTGGAGCACCCCGACCCCGGAGTCGGAGAACTCCTGTGCCACCGCGGCCATCGAGGCGTTGAGGGACCGCGCCCCCTGGGATCCGCCCACGACCAGCACGGTCGGCGCGTCGGGGTCCAGTCCGAAGGCCGCCCGGGCCTCCGCTCGGAGGGCACGCCGGTCGAGACCGGCCACCGCCCGCCTCACCGGATTTCCCACGACCCGGGCGTCGAGCCCGGAACCGCTCACCGCGGCGAGGGTGGCGACCGCGAACCGGGCGCCGAGCTTGTTGGCGATCCCCGCGCGGGCGTTGGCCTCGTGGACGACGATCGGGACGCGCCCCCTGGTGAGCGCTGCCGCCAGGTACACGGGGACACACGCGTACCCGCCGAAGCCCACCACGACGTCGGCCTCCGTCCGGCGCAGCACGTCGCGGGCGCCCCGCACAGCGCGGACCAACCGGGTGGGCAGGCGGAACAGGTCCCCGCCCACACTGCGGGGCAGCGGCACGGGGTCGACCAGCTCGAGCGGGA
>NZ_JAALDZ010000375.1:0-3509 GCF_014145125.1 Dietzia sp. CQ4
CGTTGGGCGCGATCGCGGAGTGCGGCGTGGCGGGTGGCCAGGGGGTGGGGAGAGCCGACGACGACGAGGCCCCGCACGGCGCGCGGCCGGCGGTACGCGGCGGTCCAGGCCACGAATCCGCCCTCGCCCTGCCCCACGATCACCGCCGAGGTGTGGCCGAGAGCGCGGATGAGGTGCGTGATGTCGGCGGCCAGCGTCCACCCGTCGTAACCGCGCGGTGGTTTGTCGGAGTCCCCGTGGCCGCGCAGGTCCACCGCGACGGCGTGGAAACCGGCCTCGGCCAGCGCGACGACGGGCGCCCGCATGGTCCACCAGATGCCGCCCAGGCCGTGGATCATCAGCACCAGCGGTGGCAGCTCACCGGGGACGGTGTCGGGCGGGAGAGCCTCGGCGACGTGCAGGCGGATGCCGTTGGCCGAGACGTCACGATGCCGCCACGACCCGTCGATCCTGACGATCGACGGGTCGGGCGGCCGGTGTGCTGGCGTCTTCAGCTGCGCGTGGCGGGCTGGGGCGTCTCGGTGACCCGGACCGTCCCGGGCCGCGGCTCGACGCCCGTGGGCATGGCCAGCTTGAGGTCGGACACCGAGTCGATGGTGCGCTGGGGCTTACGGATCTTCTTGATCTTGCGGTAACCCAGCAGCCCGCACACCGCCGCCAGCAGCACCAGCACCACGAAGACGATGAGGAACCCGATCCAGTCCCACGACTTGGTACCGAACCACAGCGAGATGAGCTTCGCCCACATGAAGACGAACGGGAAGAAGGACATGAGGAGCAGCACGAGCGCCGCGACGAAGAAGCCCGACCCGGTGGCCGCCTTCTTGACCTGCTCGGTGACCTCGGTCTTCGCGAGCTCGATCTCCGCGCGGACGAGCGTGGACACCTGCGTCGTGGCGTTCTTGACCAGGGTCCCGATGCTGGCGTCGCCCCGACCGATCGAATCCGCGTCGTGCAGAGGGATCGATGCCTCGGTCGGCGAGTGGGTTCCCTGGGCGTGGCTCACGGTTGTTCCTCCATTGTCAGGCGACGGATGCACCGTCGTCCATCGTGCCACGACACGTGGCTGCCTTCACCCGCTACCCGGTCAGCCGCGCGTGCCCTTCTCCCTGATCTGCTCCATGATGGTCGGATCCGACAGCGTCGAGGTGTCCCCGCCGTCGCGGCCCTCGGCCATGTCCTTGAGCAGGCGCCGCATGATCTTCCCGGACCGCGTCTTGGGCAGCTCGGGCACGATCGTGATGTCGCGCGGCTTGGCGATCGGGGAGATCTCCCGCGACACCTCGGCCCGCAGCTCGTCGATGAGCTTCTGCCGGTCCTCCTCGGCGTCGACGTTGCCGCGCAGGATCACGTAGGCGACGATCGCCTGACCGGTGGTCTCGTCGTTGGCGCCGACCACCGCCGCCTCGGCGACCGCGCGGTGACCCACGAGGGCGGACTCGACCTCCGAGGTGGAGATGCGGTGACCGGAGATGTTCATGACGTCGTCGACGCGGCCCAGCACCCACAGCGCGCCGTCGGCGTCCCACTTGGCGCCGTCACCGGCGAAGTAGTACCCCTCCTCGGCGAACCGGGACCAGTAGGTGTCGCGGTAGCGCTCCATGTCGCCCCAGATGCCGCGGAGCATGGACGGCCACGGCTCGGTGAGCACCAGGAAGCCCTGCTCCTCCGCGCCGACCTCCTTGGCGTCGCTGTCCACGATGGCCACGTCGATTCCGGGCAGCGGCCGCATGGCCGAACCGGGCTTGGTCTCGGTCACGCCCGGCAGCGGGGAGATCATGATCGCGCCGGTCTCGGTCTGCCACCACGTGTCCACGATGGGGGCCTTGCCGCCGCCGAGGTTGTCGCGGTACCAGCGCCACGCCTCCGGGTTGATCGGCTCACCGACGGAGCCGAGCAGGCGGATCGAGGACAGGTCGTGGGCGGCCGGGATCTCGGCGCCCCACTTCATGAAGGTCCGCACGAGGGTCGGCGCCGAGTAGTAGATGGTGACGCCGTACTTCTCGATGATCTGGAAGTGGCGGTGCTCGTCCGGCGAGTTGGGGGTGCCCTCGTAGACGATGCACTCGGCACCGTTCGAGAGCGGGGCGTACACGCCGTACGTGTGGCCGGTGACCCAGCCGACGTCCGCGGTGCACCAGTAGACGTCCTGGCCGGCCTTGTGGTCGAACACGTTGTGGTGGGTGTAGGACGCCTGGGTGAGGTAGCCGCCGGAGGTGTGGACGATGCCCTTGGGCTTGCCCGTGGTCCCGGAGGTGTAGAGCAGGAACAGCGGGTGCTCGGAGTCGAAGGCCTCCGGCGTGTGCTCGGTGGACTGCTGCGGGACCACCTCGTCCCACCAGACGTCCCGGCCCTCCGTCCACTCGACGTCCAGGCCGGTGCGGCGCACGACGAGGACGTTCTGCACGGACTTCGCGTGCCCGTCGACGCCCTCGAGATTCCCGGCCAACGCGTCGTCGACGCCGGCCTTCAGCGGCGCCGGCTTGCCACGACGGAACTGTCCGTCAGCGGTGATCACGAGCTTGGCCTCGGCGTCGTCGATACGGGAGCGCAGGGCGGCGGGCGAGAAGCCGGCGAACACGACGGAGTGGGTCAGGCCGAGGCGTGCGCAGGCCAGCATGGCGATGTAGACCTCGGGCAGCAGCGGCATGTAGATGGCCACCCGGTCGCCGGCGACCAGCCCGAGGGAGCTGAGGTAGTTGGCCGCGCGGCTGACCTCGTCCTTGAGTTCGGCGTAGGTGATGTCCCGCGCGTCGTCCTCGGGCTCGCCGATCCAGTGGATGGCCACCCGGTCGCCGTTGCCGGCCTCGACGTGGCGGTCCACGCAGTTGTGGGCCACGTTGAGCGTGCCGCCCACGAACCACTTGGCGACCGGGGCGTCGGACCAGTCGAGGACCTCGGACCACTCGGTCGACCAGTCCAGGCGCCGTGCCTGCTCGTCCCAGAACGCGAGTCGGTCGGAGGCTGCGACGTCGTAGAGGTCGGCCTGCGCGTTGGCCTGTGCGGTGAAGTCGGGGTCGGGGGCGTAGGTCTGGGTGTGGTCGTGATCGGTCATCAGCGGCTCTCTCTCGGGATATGTGTTCACGGCGGCCGGAGTCGACACGGCGGAAACGACCGGACCGGTTTCTGTGAGCGTAGTCACATACCTGGTGCCGTGTTTCGCAACACACCCGATAGGGGGACGCGGGGGGAGGCGGGGTCAGGACCTCGGCTCGCGGCCTGCGGATTCGCCGGTCTCCCCGCCCTCCGCAGGGGTGCCGCCGGCACTCTTCGGGGTCTCGGCCCTCGCGTTGTCGGGGCCGTCGCCCACCGCGGTGGCGGGTGACGTCGTCGTCGCAGTCTTCCCCGCGCCCTCCGGCGCCTCGCCCGGTGACGTCCCGACGGTCCCGGGCGCCGTCTTCCCGGGCGCGGTCTTCCCGGGCGACTTCTCTCCGGCGGGCTTCTCCCCGGCCGACTTCGTGCCCGGGGTCCCCGTCTTCTCCGGGGTCGCCGCCGTGCCCGGGGTCGCC
>NZ_JAALDZ010000376.1:0-4198 GCF_014145125.1 Dietzia sp. CQ4
GGCGAGCCGTGGCCCCGCCCGCCGCCCGCATCGCCGCGGCCGCCGTCGTGGCCGCCCTCAACGCGTCGCTCCTCGAGTGGGCGGTCGGCACCGACCCGGACCTCGACAGCGCCCTGGAGCACGTGTTCCGGGTCCTGGAGGGCCGCGATGACTGAGCCCGCGATCCGCGCCGAGCGGGTGACCCGGTGCTTCCGCGACGGCGCGGGGATCCATGACGTCGACCTCACCGTGGGGGAGGGGGAGATCGTCGCGCTCGTCGGTCTGAACGGAGCGGGCAAGACGACTCTGTTGCGTGTCCTGCTCGGGATGCTGCGTGCTGATGCGGGCCGGGTACTGCTGCGCGGTCGAGTGCTGGCCGGCGACTCGCCTCCCGCCGCGGAGTGGGCCAGGGTCGGCCAGTTCGTCGACGGAGCGCCCGGATACCCGGAGCTGACCGTGCGCCAGAACCTGGTGTCGAGCGCGAGGCTACGGGGTGTGGGTGACCCCGGCGCGATCGTCGACTCGGCGATGCGCACGTTCGCCCTGGAGCCGTACGCCGACCGTCGCCTGCGGGTGCTGTCGCTCGGTAACCGGCAGCGGGTCGGGCTCGCCGGGGCCCTGCAGCACTCCCCGTCCGTCGTGGTGCTCGATGAACCGGGCAACGCACTCGACCCCCGGGGCGTCATCCTCCTCCGGGAACACCTCGTCGGACTCGCGGGCGCGGGGGCCGGCGTCCTCGTGAGCAGTCATCACCTCGACGAGGTCGCCCGCATCGCCGACCGCATCGTCGTGATGAACGGCGGGCGCGTCATCGGGGAGCTCCCTCCCGGAGGGTCGGAGCTCGAGAGGGCCTTCTTCGAGGCCGTCCGACTCGACGACGAGTCCGCGCAGGACGCCGCGTCCGAGGGCGGGGGCCCGCGGTGAGTCCGGCCCTGTCGACCGAGGCGCTCAAACTGCGGTCCTCGCTGGTGGGGATCGTCGCCACGACCGCGATCGTCGGGGGGATCGCCGTGCTGTCGGGTGCGATGCTGCTCGCGGTGACCTCCGGGCAGCCCGACCTCGTGGCGAAGCTCGGCCCCGGCGCCACCGCCGACTGGGCCGGTCTGCTCTTCTCGGCAGCGCAGATCACCGGCGCCGGGGGCCTCCTCGGCTACGGCATCGTGCTGGCCTGGATCTTCGGGCGCGAGTTCTCCGATGCGACGGTGAGCGCGTTGTTCGCCCTGCCGGTCGGGCGGGGGTCCATCGCTGCGGCCAAGATCGCCGTGTTCGCGCTGTGGAGCATGGGGACGGCGCTCGCCCTGGCCGGCGCGCTCGTTGTCGTCGGACTGGTCGGGGGGCTCGGAGCGCCGACGTCCGAGGTCTGGGCCGGCCTCGCGCGTCAGACCGCGCTCGGGGTGTTGACGAGTGCGATCGTCACTCCCGTCGCCTGGGTCACGACCGTGACGCGATCGACGCTCGCGGGAGTCGCGGCGACCATTGCGATCGTCATCGTGGCGCAGGTGGGCGTGCTCGTCGGCGCCGGCGGATGGATGCCGTTCGCCGCCCCGACGCTGTGGGCGATGAGCGGCGGCAGCGGGGTGTCGCCGCTGCAGCTCGCCCTGGTCGGGGTGATCCCGCTGGTCTCCACCGCGCTCACGGTCGCGACATGGCGGAGGCTCCAGCTCGACCGCTGAGGGGCGCTGCTGAGGGGCGATGCCGAGGGGTGAGACCGAGCGACTCGACGCCGGGGAGCCCGAGGGACTCCGACGCCGGGGACCCCACGATCCCCCGGGGGCCGGCACACCACACTGGAACGCGTTCTCGAAAACGCACCCCGAGTGCGGCGGGGGTCCTACAGTAGACAGGTGTCTGTTCGCGCGTCCGTTGCGACAGGATCCCACCCAGTGACACCCAGGAGACCGCCCATGACCACCTCCCTCGACCGCGACGCCTTTCTGATCGGCACCGAGTGGCGCTCTCCCGCGACGGACAGCGTCATCGAGGTGATCAGTCCCCACACCGAGGAGATGGTCGCCCGCGTCCCGGAGGGCTCGGTCGCCGACATGGACGCCGCCGTGGCCGCGGCGCGGGAGGCGTTCGACTCGGGTCCGTGGCCGCGGATGAGTCCCCAGGAGCGGATCGAGGTGGTCGCCCGTCTCTCGGCCCTCTACGCCGCACGGCTGGACGACATGGCGACCCTGATCTCCACCGAGATGGGGTCACCGATCTCGTTCAGCAAGCTGGCCCAGGCCCCCGCCCCGTGGATGCAGATCGAGGCGTTCGTCAACATCGCCCGCGAGTTCCCGTGGGAGGAGACCCGGCCGGGCGTGCTCGGCGGGGAGGTGCTGGTCCGCCACGAGCCGGTGGGCGTGGTCGCGGCGATCCCGCCGTGGAACGTCCCCCAGTTCACCGTGCTGTCCAAGCTGATCCCGGCGCTGCTCACCGGCTGCACGATCGTGATCAAGCCGGCCCCCGAGACCCCGCTCGACACCTACCTGCTGGGCGAGCTGCTGATCGAGGCCGGGGTGCCGGCGGGCGTGGTGAGCATCGTGGCCGGCGGCCGCGAGGTGGGGGAGCACCTGGTGCGTCACCCCGGGGTCGACAAGGTGGCCTTCACGGGGTCCACCGCGGCGGGCCGGAAGATCGGGGCGATCTGCGGCGAGCAGCTCAAGCGGTGTTCGCTGGAGCTCGGGGGCAAGTCCGCGGCGATCGTGCTGGACGATGCCGACCTGGCGAGTGTGGTCGAGGGGATCAAGTTCCTGGGCGTCATGAACTCGGGGCAGGCGTGCGTGGCGCAGACCCGGATCCTGGTGAGCCGGGAGCGGCACGACGAGGTCGCCCGGGCACTGGCCGAGGGGATCGGGTCGATGGTCGTCGGTGACCCGCTGGATCCCGCCACGGAGATCGGGCCGATGGTGGCGCAGAGGCAGCAGGAGCGCGTGTCCTCCTACATCGAGCTCGGGCAGCAGGAAGGTGCCCAGCTCCTCACCGGCGGGACCGGCCGCCCGGACGGTCTGGACACCGGCTGGTACGTCCAGCCGACCGTGTTCGCCGGGGTCGACAACTCCATGCGGATCGCCCAGGAGGAGATCTTCGGGCCGGTCCTGTCGGTGATCGCGTACGACGACGTCGACGACGCCGTCCGCATCGCCAACGACTCGGAGTACGGACTGGCGGGCACGGTGTGGACGGCGGACCGGGAGGCGGGGCTGGGCGTGGCCCGCCGGGTCCGCACCGGGACCTACGGGGTCAACACGTACACGATGGACTTCTCGGCCCCGTTCGGCGGTTTCAAGGCATCGGGGGTCGGACGCGAGTTCGGCCCCGAGGGCCTGGCGCAGTACACGGAGGTCAAGTCCGTCTACCTCGACGCGCCCGCGGCCGGCGCCTGATCTCGCCGTGGCCGGGGAGGGGACATCGCCGCTACAGGTGCGGGACGCCGACCGGGTCCGCACCCTGACGCTCGCGCGACCGGAGGCGCTCAACGCGTTCGACGAGGCGCTGTACGACGCGCTCACCGTCGCGCTGCACGAGGCGTCGGCCGATCCGACGGTGGCGGTGGTGCTGCTCACCGGGCAGGGCCGGGCGTTCAGTGCCGGCACCGACCTGGTCGAGATGGCCGAGCGGGTCACCAATCCCGACTTCGTCCCCGGTGAGCACGGGTTCATCGGCCTGATCGACGCCCTGGCCGCGTTCGACAAGCCCCTGGTCCTGGCGATCAACGGGCTCGGCCTCGGGATCGGCACGACCGTGATCGGGTTCGCCGACCTTGCCTTCATGGCCGACGACGCCCGCCTCAAGTGCCCCTTCACCAGCCTCGGGGTGGCGCCGGAGGCCGCCTCGAGCTACCTGCTCCCTCGGCTCGTGGGTCGTCAGAACGCCGCCTGGGTGTTGCTGTCCTCCGAGTGGATCAGCGCCGCCGAGGCCCACGAGATGGGCCTGGTGTGGCGTCTGTGTCCTGCAGAGGAGCTGCTCACGGTGGCCACCGAGCACGCCACGCGCCTGGCGAGGCTGCCGATCTCGAGTCTGCGGGCGGTCAAGCGGACGATGGTCGAGCCGCTGGCCCGCCAGATCGCCGAGGCGCGTGAACGCGAGAACCAGTGCTTCGCCGAACTCATGGGCGGGCCCGCGAACTCCGAGGCCCTGGCCGCGTTCGCCGAGGGACGGCCCGCGGACTTCACCGCGCTCCCCGACGGGGCGTGACGGCGGGGGTCCCGACCGCCCGGCCGGCATCGCCCGC
>NZ_JAALDZ010000377.1:0-5645 GCF_014145125.1 Dietzia sp. CQ4
GGGGGCCGGGGCAACACCGCGGGGCCGTGAAGGGGGCGGCGCGGTGACGAGACGAGCGGCGGCGGATCCGCCGGCGTACCCCGAGTCAGTCCGCCCGGCCCGTCGGCTCGCCCCTCCCCGCCGCGACGCACGCCGCGCAGACGCCGAACAACTCGACGGTGTGGGTCACCTCGGTGAAGCCGTGGGCCCCGCCGGCACGGTGCGCCCACGTCTCGACCCCCGGCTCCTCGACCTCCACCGTGAACCCGCACACCCGACACACCAGGTGATGATGGTGCGAATCGGAGCACTTCCGGAAGATCAACTCCCCGGAGTCGGTGCGCAGCACGTCCACCGCACCCGCGTCGGACATCGACTGCAGGGTCCGGTAGACGGTGGTCAGCCCGATCGCGTCCCCGCGCTCGCGGAGTTCGGCGTGGAGGTCCTGGGCCGAACGGAACCCCTTGGATTCGTCGAGCAGCGCGGAGATGGCACTGCGTTGACGGGTCGAACGCACGCCGATCGACTTGTCCGGTGTGTCCACGTCCTACTCCTCCCCGGCGTGCCCGACGGCCGCCTCGACGATGTGCAACAGATGGTCGTCGAGCAACTCGTAGCGGATCTCGCGTCCCCGGCGGTGGGCGGAGACGACGTTGGACGACTTGAGCACCCGCAGATGCTGGCTCACCAGCGGCTGCGCGACCTCCAGGGCGTCCACCAGCTCGTGGACGCAGCGCGGCCCCTCGCGGAGCTGCAGCACTATCGCGATCCGCAGCGGAGCCGAGAGCGCACGGAGCAACTCGCCGGCGGCCGAGACCACGTGCTGCGGTGGCAGCGGCACGGGGGCGGCGTGGGAGCCGGGATCGTGGATCTCCGCGGCAGACCCGGCGTCGGCCGGGGACTCGGGTCCGGATGCCATTGGTTGCAACCTTCCGGGCGCGGTGGGGACCTGCGCCGTGTCGGGTGGGGGACCCCAGTATCCCAGACCGCCGGGGTGGACCGGATACCCTGGTGAGAAGTGCCGCGGGCGCCGGCCCGCGCCGAGGCCGTCCACCCCGACACCTCCGCCAACCGACTCACCAAAGGGAGAACCCCCGACGTGGCATCCTCAGCGTCCGTCATCGACACAGTCGTCAACCTCTGCAAGCGCCGGGGACTGGTGTACCAGTGTGGCGAGATCTACGGCGGAACCCGTTCGGCGTGGGACTACGGTCCGCTCGGCGTGGAGCTCAAGGACAACATCAAGAAGCAGTGGTGGCGGAACTTCGTCACCGGCCGCGAGGACGTCGTGGGCCTGGATTCCTCGATCATCCTGCCCCGCAAGGTGTGGGAGGCCTCCGGCCACGTCGACACCTTCACCGACCCGCTGGTGGAGTCCCTCCACACGCACAAGCGCTACCGCGCCGACCACCTCATCGAGGCCTACGTCGCCAAGCACGGGCGCGAGCCGGCCAACGGACTGGCGGACATCAACGACCCCGTCACGGGCCAGCCCGGCTCGTGGACCGAGCCGCAGTTGTTCTCCGGCCTGATGAAGACCTACCTCGGCCCGGTCGACGACAAGGAGGGCCTGCACTACCTCCGGCCCGAGACCGCCCAGGGCATCTTCGTCAACTACAAGAACGTCATGACCACCGCCCGGCGTAAGCCGCCGTTCGGAATCGGCCAGATCGGCAAGGCGTTCCGCAACGAGATCACCCCCGGCAACTTCATCTTCCGGACCCGTGAGTTCGAGCAGATGGAGATCGAGTTCTTCACCAAGCCCGACGAGGCCGACGAGTGGTTCAAGCGGTGGGTCGAGGACTGCTGGGACTGGTTCGTGGACCTGGGGATCGACCCGGAGAACATGCGCCGCTTCGACGTCCCGGACGACGAGCGTGCCCACTACTCGGCCGGCACGATCGACTTCGAGTACAAGTTCGGTTTCTCCGGCAACCCCTGGGGCGAGCTGATGGGCGTGGCCAACCGCACGGATTACGACCTCACCCAGCACCAGACCCACTCCGGCGAGGACCTGCAGTACCGCGACCAGGCCTCGGGCGAGAAGTACGTGCCCTATGTCATCGAGCCGAGCTTCGGCCTGACGCGGTCGCTCATGGCGTTCCTCATCGACGCCTACACCGAGGACGAGGCCCCCAACTCCAAGGGCGGCGTCGACACCCGGACCGTGCTCAAGCTCGACCGGCGTCTCTCGCCGTTCAAGGCAGCCGTGCTGCCGCTCTCGCGGAACGCCGACCTCTCGCCCAAGGCACGGGACCTGGCCGCGCAGCTGCGCAAGAGCTGGAACGTGGACTTCGACGACGCGCAGGCCATCGGCCGCCGCTACCGCCGCCATGACGAGATCGGCACCCCGTTCTGCATCACCGTGGACTTCGACACCCTCGAGGACCAGGCCGTGACCATCCGTGAGCGGGACACCATGCAGCAGGAGCGGGTGGCCATCGACCAGGTCGAGGGGTACCTCGCGCAGCGGCTCATCGGCTGCTGACCCGGCGCTGGCACACTGGTCGGGTGAACAGATCCCGGTCCCCGCTGCGGGCGGTGTCCAGGGCCATCGGATGGCTCCTGGTCATCGCGCTGTTGCTGTGTCTCGCCGTCCCCGGTTTCATCGCGTTCCGTGTGTGGCACGTCGCGCGGGTGGACGACCGCACGCCGGCGGACGCGATCGTCGTCCTGGGCGCGGCCCAGTACGACGGCGTCCCGACCCCGGTGTTCCAGTCCCGACTCGACCACGCCGCCACCCTCTACGAGGAGGGCGTCGCCCCCCAGATCATCACGGTCGGTGGGAACCAGCCGGGTGACCGGTTCACCGAGGCCGGTGCGGGTCGCGCCTATCTGGCCACGCTGGGGGTGCCGCCCACCGCGATCCTGGCGGTCGAGACCGGGTCCAACACCGTCGGCAGTCTGGACGCCGTGGCCCTGACCGTGCGTGACCAGGGCGGTGGTTCCGTGGTGCTGGTCAGCGACCCCACGCACTCATATCGGGCGCGGATGATGGCCCGGGACGCCGGACTGGACGCGTGGACGTCGCCGACCCGACAGGGTCCCGCAGTCTGGACCCGGGAGAACCAGGTCCTGAGCATCATCCGCGAGACCGGAGCGGTGCTCTGGTACCAGTACCACCGGATCGCCGGGACGGACGTGGACTTCCCCGGCTGATCGGTGGACACGACGTTCACGACCGGACAGGGACGACGACGGGGCACACTCGCCCGACAGGAGACGCGCATGACGGGGTACGCGTACGACGCCGCAGACGCCGAGCGCCGGGTGGGTGAGGGGCCCGCCCGGGCGCGGGGGACGGCCAGTGAGCGCAGCCCGTTCGAGAGGGATCGCGCGCGGGTCCTGCACTCGGCGGCTCTGCGACGGCTCGCCGACAAGACGCAGGTGGTCGGGCCCGGGGACGGTGACACGCCGCGGACCCGCCTCACCCATTCCCTCGAGGTCGCGCAGATCTCCCGCAGCATCGCCGCCGGCCTCGGCTGCGACCCCGACCTCGCCGACCTGGCGGGGTTGAGCCACGACATCGGACACCCGCCCTACGGGCACAACGGTGAGCGCGCCCTCGACGAGGTCGCGAGAGGGTTCGGGGGATACGAGGGCAACGCCCAGACGATCAGGATCCTCACGCGGCTGGAACCCAAGGTCGTCGACGCCGACGGGCGCGGGGTCGGACTGGACCTCACCCGCGCCGCGTTGGACGCGGCCACCAAGTACCCGTGGCTGCCGCGGGAGGGCACCAGGAAGTTCGGCGCCTATCCCGACGACGCGGACACCCTCGCCTGGATCCGCGTGGGGGCACCCGGGGACACCCGGTGCCTGGAGGCGCAGATCATGGACTTCTCCGATGACGTGGCCTATTCGGTCCACGACGTGGAGGACGCGATCGTGGCGGGCAGGCTGGACCTGCGGTCGTTGACCGACCCGTCGGAGGTCGCGGCGCTGGCCGAGCTGGGCGCACGCGAGTTCCGGGGGCCCGACGCCGACCAGCTGCGCGAGGCGGCCGGGCGGCTCGGCGCGCTCGACGCGGTCCGCGCCGTCCAGCCGTTCGAGGAGTCCTTCGCGGGAGCGGTCGCCCTCAAGGCGCTGACCAGCGAGCTGGTCGGGCGGTTCGTCATGCCCGCCATCCACACCACCCGCGAGGTGCACGGTGAGATGCCGCACGGGCGGTACAGCGCCGACCTCGAGGTGCCGCTGCACGTGGAGGCCGAGGTCGTGATGCTCAAGACCATGGCCGTGCGGTACGTGATGAGCGACCCGGGGCACCGGGCCCGGCAGGATCGTCAACGCGACCGTATCCACCGGGTGGCCGAGTACCTGGCGCACTCGGCGCCGGCCGGACTCGACGCGGTACTGCGCCCGCTGTGGGACGCGGCCCCGGACGACGCGGCCCGGATGCGCGTGATCGTGGACCAGGTGGCCCTCTACACCGAGAGCCGCCTCGAGCGGATCGACCGGGCGAGCGCCGGCATCCAGGCGGCCTGGGGCTGAGCAGTAAGCCGGCTCAACCCACGGCCCGGGTGAGGTCGCCGACCAGGTCCTCGATGCCGAGCGCGCCGATGGACCCACCGGGGGAGAACCCGGTCCGCACCACCACGAGATCGGCCGACGGGACCACCACGATGTACTGCCCGTCGTGCCCCGAGGCCCAGTAGGCGTCCGCGGGAATCCCGGGAAGACGCAGCGGGGTGCCGTCACCGGCGTCGTTGGTCCACCACTGCGCGCCGTAGGGCTCGGGCTCACCGCCGGCCGGGACGACGCTCGTCGCGTAGTCCATCCATCCGGCGGGGAGCAGGCGGCGACCGTCCACCTCGCCGTCATCCAGCGTGAACTGCCCGAACCGCGCCCAGTCCCGCGGCGTGGCCCACAAATACGAGCTGCACACCGACCGGCCGGAGGCGTCGGCCTCGAGGACCGCGCTGGTCATCCCGAGCGGGTCGAACAGCAGCCGATCGGCCATCTCGGGCCCGAGGCCGGTGCGCTCGTGCAGCAGGTCGCACACGATGTTGGTGGTGCCCGACGAGTACTGACGGACGGTCCCGGGCTCGTGGGCGAGCGGTTGGGCGGCGGCGAACGCGGCCATGTCCGGCTCGGCGAACAGCATCTGCGTGATGGGGGTGCCGAGGTCGTAGTCCTCGTCCCACTCCAGCCCGGAGGTCATGCGCAGCAGGTCGTCGAGGGAGATCTGCGCCCGCTCGTCGGTCCACTCGGGGCGCAGGTTCGTGTCCGCCGGGTCGAGGTCGGCCTCCGGGAACTCCTGCTGCGCGCGCCCGACCAGGGTGGCCGCCACGCTCTTGGCCATGGACCACCCGAGCTGCCGGGTGTCCGGACCGAAGCCGTCGGCGTACCACTCGTCGAGGATCTCACCGCGGTGGACCGCGACGAGGCCGCGCGTGCCCTCCTGGCCGGCGGCCCGGTCGAGTGCCGCACCGACCTCGGCCGGTACGTCGGTGGCCTGCGGCAGGCCGATGCCCTCGGGGCGGTCCTCCTGGGACCCGACGAGGGAGGTGTGCTCGGAGCCCGCCGCGCGGCCCTCGCCCACCGCGCACCCGTACTCGGAGGCCCAGGCCTGCTGGGCGAAGGCGACGCCCAGGACGGAGGAACGCGCCCACCCCTCGGAGTCGTCGATCTCCGTGCGCAGCAACGGCACCAGCGGGTTGGGCGGC
>NZ_JAALDZ010000378.1:0-1258 GCF_014145125.1 Dietzia sp. CQ4
CCCGCTTCGCCGCCGACGAGCGGTGGGGGCGCCGGGCGGCACGCCTGCTGCGGCCGTTCGCCGACGTGCGCTCGGGCCCCACGCCCGCCGATCGCGCGCGGATCTCCGAGGCGTTGATGTCCGGTGACCCGCGTGCCGACGCGGTCCTGGAGGCGATCGACAGGGGTGAGACCTCCATGGCGCGGGTGCGCGAGGCGCTGAGGGCGGCGGTGGCCGGTGAGTCCTCGCCCCCGGGGGAGCCGGCCGAGGTGGGCGACTTCGTCGGTGCCGTCACCGGGATCCCCGACTGGCTGGACCCCGACCTCGCCGACCACGGTGCCCGGGTCTGCCTCCGCGCCGGGCTGACCGGACAGGATGTGCTCGGTGATCTCGCCCTCCTCGGCGGCTACCGGCCGGCGGCCACGACCGAGGTGCTCACCTCGACCGGTCGCCTGACCGGGGAGGGAACCGCCACGCGGGTCGCGGAGACCATGGCCTGGTGGCACGCGGTCGCGGCACCTGACGGCTGGCGCCCGGGGAGTGCCGGCTGGGAGATGACCGTGCACGTGCGGCTCATGCACGCCCGGGTCAACCGCGCGATGCTCGCGAAGGGGTGGGACACCTCGGCCAAGGGGCTGCCCATCAACCAGGCGGATATGGCAGCCACCAACGGCCTGTTCTCCGCGACGTTCCTGTTGGGCACCCTCGTGCTGGGCATCCCGCACTCACGCGCCGACGGGCGGGCCGTCATGCACCTGTGGCGCTGGATCGGCCACGTGATGGGCGTGGACCCCGACTTCCTCCACGACCGACCGCGTCGAGGCCTGCGGGACATGTACCACTTCCTGCGCACCTCGCCGCCGCCCGACGCCAACTCGGCGGTACTCGCCGAGGCGCTGCTGGAGTCCTACGGACTGTCCGACTTCCCCCGCTTCGCCCCGGTGCGCCGCCGCCTGGACGTGGCCAGACACCGCAGCCTCGCGACCTACCTCAACGGCGTCGCCGGGATGCGCGAGTTGGGCCGGCGGCCCGCGTTGCCGTGGTATCCGGCCCTGGTGTTCCCGGCCAACCTCGTGACCCACGGGGCGGCCGCGGTGAGCCCGAGGCTGCGTACCGCACTCGAGGCCCGCGGCTACCGGCGCATCCGTCGGCAGATCACCCGCTACTCCCGGGGGACGGTCGCCCCGCTGGCCTGAGGCGAGTCCGGCCGGCCCCGGGTGACGAGGGCCGCGGCCGTCAGCGGGACAGCAGCGTGAGCCGCGCGAGTTCGCCGAGTCGG
>NZ_JAALDZ010000379.1:0-2005 GCF_014145125.1 Dietzia sp. CQ4
CCCACCCGAGGCCGAGGCCGCCGCAGAGGCGCCCGCCGAGGACGCGTCGGCCCCGGAGGTCCCCGCGGAGGAGGCGTCGGAGCAGGAGTCGCCCGCCGAGGAGACACCGGTCCCTGAGGCGCCCGCTGTGGAGCAGGCGGACCAGCGCACGCCCCGCAGGGGCGAGTCGGTGGACCGCGCGCCCGACGCCGACGCCGGCGACGGTGACGCGATCACGTTCGCCGACATGGGGCTGGCCCCGGCCGTCGCCCAGGCGGTCAAGGACGTGGGGTACGAGGTCCCCTCCGCGATCCAGGCCGCCATCATCCCGATGGTGATGGCGGGCCGTGATGTCGTGGGGCTGGCACAGACGGGCACCGGCAAGACCGCGGCCTTCGCCCTGCCGATCCTCTCGCTCATCGACCCGGCGGTGAAGAGCCCGCAGGCGCTCGTTCTGGCGCCCACCCGTGAGCTCGCGCTCCAGGTCGCCGAGGCGTGCATCACTTACTCCGCCAACATGCCGCAGGTCAACGTGCTCCCGATCTATGGCGGTCAGGCCTACGGGATCCAGCTGTCCGGTCTGCGGCGGGGTGCGCAGATCATCGTCGGTACGCCCGGCCGCGTGATCGACCACCTCAAGAAGGGCACGCTCGATCTGTCGGGTCTGCGCCATCTCGTCCTCGACGAGGCCGACGAGATGCTGGCGATGGGCTTCCAGGAGGACGTCGAGCGGATCCTCTCCGACACCCCGGAGACCACGCAGGTCGCCCTGTTCTCGGCGACCATGCCCTCCGCCATCCGGCGCATCTCGCAGAAGTACCTCACCGATCCGGCGGAGGTGAAGGTCGCGTCCAAGACCTCCACCGCCCCGAACATCCATCAGCGCTACGTCCTGGTCAATCACCGGGACAAACTCGACGCCCTGACGCGGATCTTCGAGGTCGAGGATTTCGACGCGATGATCCTGTTCGTCCGGACCAAGTCGGCCACGGAGGAGCTCGCGGAGAAGCTTCGGGCGCGCGGGTTCTCGGCTGCGCCGATCAACGGCGACATCCCGCAGAATCTCCGCGAGCGGACGATCGAGGCGCTCAAGGACGGCCGTACCGACATCCTCGTGGCCACGGACGTCGCCGCACGTGGTCTGGACGTGCCCCGTATCAGCCACGTGGTCAACTACGACATCCCGCACGACACCGAGTCGTACGTGCACCGGATCGGCCGTACGGGCCGCGCCGGCCGCAGCGGGCAGGCGCTGCTGTTCGTCACCCCGCGGGAGCGTCGCATGCTCTCCCAGATCGAGCGGGCCACGCGTCAGCCGCTGACAGAGATCCAGCTCCCGAGCGTGGATGATGTCAACGAGATGCGGATGGCGAAGTTCGGGCAGTCGATCACCGAGAGCCTCGATGATCCGAACCTGGCGATGTTCCGCCGGCTGGTGGAGGAGTACGCCAACGAGCACTCCGTCTCGATGGCCGACATCGCCGCCGCACTCGCCACGCAGTCCCGCAATTCCGCCGACTTCCTCATGCGAGAGCCGGAGCGTCCCGCGCGACGTGAACGGCAGGACAACCCGCGTGACACCCGGCGGGATGACCGGCGCGAGCGGCCGGGCCGCGACTTCTCGGACGGCCCCCGTCCCTCGCGCACGGGCAAGGACATGGCCCAGTACCGGATCGCTGTGGGCAAGCGGAACAACGTCAAGCCGGGATCCATCATGGGCGCCCTGGCCAATGAGGCCGGACTCAGTGGCGGCGACATCGGACGTATCTCGATCCGTTTCGATCACTCGATCGTCGAACTCCCGGCGGGTCTGTCCCGGGATCAGATCGAATCGATGCGCGGGATCCGGGTCGCCGGTTCGGAGATCGACATCCGACCGGACTCCGGTCCGCCCGCCGGTCGCCCGTCCGCGGGCAGGGACGACCGTGGTGGCCGTCCCCGCGGTGGCGACCGCGGGGGTCGGGACGACGACCGTCGCGGTGAGCGTCGTGACGACCGGGGCGGGGGATCCCGGCGGGGCGGCGAC
>NZ_JAALDZ010000037.1:0-28654 GCF_014145125.1 Dietzia sp. CQ4
TACCCGATCATCAGAACCCTGCTATCCGAAGCACGTCCCTAACAGTCAACGGCCTCCGGTGCGAAGAACCACCGATCGCGGTCTGAGTCCCGCTCGATCTGCTCGACGGGTTTGCCGATGTGGTGAGCCTGGAGACGCAGCATCTCCTGTTTCGACCGCACGTGCTGCTCGGCTTGGATCCCGATATCGATTGACGAACCACCGACCCCGGCAGAGGGCTGGTGGATGAGCATCCGAGCATGAGGAATCGCGAGCCTGTGACCCGGCTCGCCGGCGGTGACGAGGAACTGTCCCATACTCGCGGCGAAACCAAGGGCCACCGTATGCACCGGGCACGGCACGAGTTGCATGGCGTCGTAGACGATCATCCCAGCGAACACCGACCCTCCGGGCGAGTCCACGAGGAGCACGATCGGCGCCTCGGCATCGTGATCCGCCAGAAGCAGGATCTGCACCGCGACCCGGCGACACACCTCATCGTTGACCTCCCCGAACAACGTCACCACCCGCTTGGACTCGAGCTGTTCGGCAGCCTTTGCGACCATCGGGTCGATGCCGATCGGAAGCGAATTCCCTGGCTCGGAGTCGAACCGCGTTTCCAAGAGTGTCATGGCTCCATCGTGCAGAGCACCCACACGGCGAAGCCACCTATTCCGCGCTCAGCGGAAACGATCAGACCCGGCGAGGGAGGCAGTGACACCCACGAAACGCATGCCTCGACCAACTGCACGAGAGAGCTCCCTGGTAACGCCGCACCCCGGCGGGCTGGCTACCTCGGCTTGCTCAGGCTGCAAGCTCATCCCACCAGGCAGACTTCTGCGGCTCGCCGAACGGCTGGGTCGACAACCAGATTCCCTAGCGTTACCGTTATGGGGTCTCTATCGAAGAGACGGCAAGGTCGCAAAGTCGGCCCTGTTCTCAACATCCAGGTTGGCCGCGTTTCGCCGCGACCGCCGGTTTGGCCACCAGTTGGCCGGGTCTCCCTCGTTTCGCAGGCGGGGGCGACCTCTCTCTTAGGGCGAATCCCATTCACGTAAGTCTCATCAGTCACACGGATCCTGGGATTTGCTTCTGCGCTGGACATGACCTATTGCGCGCTTCTGGCGCTCCCGCTACTTTTGAGTTTCCGGTTAACGACCATGTCATCTGCCTCGAGGGCTGCGAACCCTCGAGGGGCAACGGGTGACCGGCCCTCTGGACCGGATGTTGAGAACACGGGCCGGGTCGCCTCAAGCAAGACGCGACCCGGTTCGTGCCACTCCCGACGTCAAATCTGGCTTCGGGTTCTTCGATGAGAGAGCAGATCATGTCAGTCACAGAATGGGCCCGGCGGGCCCTGGTAGTTCCTGCCGCGGTGGCCGTTATGGCCAGTGGAATATCTTCGGCACCTGTTGCGACGGCGCAGTCGTACCCGTTTGTCGATGTACAGGTCGGAGCCGCGGTACGTACCGCTCCCGTCGTTTCCTCCAAGACCCTCGACGGCTATGTCCTCAATACCGGCCACGCCGGTAAACGGACGCAGCGATCCTGGGTTCAGTGTTGGGCGGACGGCGACTGGGCTACCGGCAACTACAGAACGAACCGGTGGTTCAAGGTGTTCGTCAATGACTCAAAGCACGGGCAGTTTGCCCGATGGGGCTACGTGCATGCTTCCTACGTGTACAACCAGAAGCCGGTCCCGCGCTGCCGATAAGTAGACGGACGGCGTGCACGAGCTCCTGAGCTGCGCCAGTGCAGCACGAAGGCACCTCGCCTAAACTGCGAGGTGCCTTCGTGCATCAACGTCCTATCGGAGACCGATTCAACCCCGCTACACGTGCCCCGGCCCCGGTTCTTCTTCAAACAGTGCGTCATCGGCCGCTCGAGTCTCCTCCAAGAGCTCCCAGTCGATCGTCGGATCGCCGGCGGCCTCGGCTTCGGTGCGGGGGTTGAGGTCGGCGAGCGTGGGGGCGTTGCCGGACAGGAAGTCGCGGGACATGCTCAGGGTTCGCTTCTTTTTGGCCATCATCGTCTCCTTGTCGTGGTCTTCTGTCGTTTTTCGCGTTGTTGCTGGGTCTCGGTCAGGTCCCGGGCCTGGATCACGATGCGCTCGCCGGTCGAGCCATCGGGGCGGGTGTAGGACACCGTCCGTGATCCGACGTGACGAAGCCGCATTCCGCGGGGTAGCAGGTGACTGGTGTCGTCCTTGGTGTCGGAATGCCCCATATACGCTCCGCGGCGGGTCTGGACCTCGAGGACGACGTCGTGGTCACCTCGGATGAAGTCGAGCTCGTGAAGGCAGTGGGCACCACCGGTGAACCGGTCTGTTTCGATGAGCGATTGCGCTGGCAACTGCTCCCCCACCTCACGTAGCGAGGTCGCTCGCTCGGGCAATCTCACCGGTACATACACCCGGTGCTCGCGGCCAGACTGCTGCTCGTACGCCTGAATGAATCGGTCGACCCGCTGGACCTCCCGCCGATCGGCGTCGCTGAGTAGCTGGGCATCGCCGTTGGCCTCGGACAACGCGTCGTTGATGCGCCCCCACTTCTGCGAGCGCTCACCCACCAGACCAGCCACGGCAGTGAACTGCGCCTTGGGCGCCGCGTCCACCACGCGGTTCTTGACCGCGGAGCGGTCCTTCCGCTGACGCGAGGACAGCGGAGTCCGGGTGATGCCCGGGTGCTGCAGCGGCCGCGCCTTACGGGGGTTCGACAATGGACTGTCTGCGGCCCGGGGGAACGCCCGGTCACGATCAGCTGCACGCGAGTTCGACGCCCCCGCGATGACCATCTTGTCCAGGTCCCGGGCCGACGCTCGCTCCTGGGCGCGATCGGCGAACTCCTCTTCGGAGACTCGCACCCCCTGCTTGCGCAGCGTCCCATCGTCGGGGCTACCGCGGTCGATGTCGACCACGCCCGGCGGGGCCGACTTGGAACGACTGGACGAGCTGGCCATGAGCGCGCAACCTACTACTGGTGGTGTTCGGGGTCGGAGGGCTGGCCCTCCCACTGCTCGTGGCCCGGCTCCTGCTCACCCGGGGAGCTCTTGCGCCGGCGCCGGCGCCGCGGCGGCTCGTACCCGAGATCCTTGAGCTCCTCCACGCTCCACCCGCCATCGCGAGCAGCCTGGAACGCGCGACGAATGTTCTCCTCGGCAGCCTCTCTGGCCTCCTGGGCATCCACGACGGCCTGCGCGGCCTTCTGGTCTTCCTCGATCGCTTGCCCGATAGCGCCGACGAGGGCAACTTTGCTCTCAAGCAACCCGCGGGCGGCGTTCTCTGCTTCCTTCTTGCTGCGCATGGCACTCTCCTGGGCTCGGTTCTGCATGGTGACAAGCGGCGCCGGCCACTAGACCGGGCACGCGGATGCGAGTACATCACGGTCACCGGCGGTGATGCTCAGTCCGTAATCGACGGCGACTGTGGCGAACGCGGTCGCATATCCGCACTGGTCTACCACCGGCATCCACTCACCCGGCCCGCTGTCTCCCTTGGCTTGATTGACCGAACCCTGGGTGGGCCGCAGATTCGCTGGGTCATTGGCGAACGCGGCCCGCTTTTCCTGCGGCCACCCCGCGGCTCCGTGGCGCCACGCGTAGGCCAACGGCACCAGGTGGTCGATGTGCACCTCGCTGCCGCGACTCCTGCTGAACTCGACCTGCTCTCCCGTGTACGGGTCCAGTAGGAGCCCGGACTCCACGACACAGTCGTTGGTTCCCGGGCGCAGCGTGACGTTGGTCAAACTGGTGCGCAAGATGTCGTTGCGGGTGTCGCAGCCGTTGCGTGCCAGCGGCGCTGAGGTGTCATCGCTCCAGGCGGGCCCGAACGAACAGCCGGCGCCAGGCGAGCAGGATCGGTCGTAGCCTGGCACATCTACCGGCTCAACGACCGGGAGCATCTGCAGTGACGCCTGCAGCATCACCGATGTCTCCAGCGCCGGCGGAGCGGCAGCGGCTGGCTGCGAGCCCTGGTCGATGTCGAGTTGGTTCACCGCGTACCCACCGGCGGCCACGACTAGCGTCAGCGCGGCCGCGGCCCAGCCCTTACGTGCCCGCATCGAGGCGGCCATGAGATCTCCCATCGGATGACTCCTTCATCGGTCACCGCGCACCGTAGGTCGTGTCCCGGACAGCGGCGGCGACGACAAAGGGCAGTCAGCCCACGGCGAGTGCGGCCACCGCTCCGAGGATGAGGTAGGGGCCAAACGCCAGCCGGCCGCGTTCACGGCGGTGGCGTACGAATCGACGATGCAGGAGCTGGAGTGCGGCAGCCACGCCAGCGGTCAATGTGGAGTACACCGTCAGTGCCCACACGTGCTCTCCCCCGAGGTACCCGCACAGCGTTCCCAGCAACACCGCCAGGCGCACGTCGGCCAGGCCCGGTGTGCCCGCGGTGATCACGGCACACACGAACAGCGCCGCCCCACACACAGCCCCCCACGCCAGGGCCGGGACGATCCTGCCCGGATCGTGCTCGAGCGACGCGGCCAGGACGACCCCACAGATCGTGGCCGCCAGCCCGGTCCAGATCAGACGGGTCGGGATGCGGTGGGCGACCTGGTCGACCGCGGCGCACCACACCCCTGGCACTAGAAGAACGACCGCCAGCACCGCCAGGGCCGGACGGTCAGGGTGTAGATGTGCCACCACCGCAGACGCCACCGCCGCCAGCGCGAGGAACCCCACCAGCAATCCACGGCCCGGCGGCGCGATCGGCACACCCTCATCGTCAACACTGACGGCACACAGCACTCGAACGGGCACAGACAACGCTGCAGCCCCCAGGATGACAACGGCCGGGGCGAGCACCGTAGCGGCCCACGGCACGACGAGAAGGGGACTCGCCGCGACGACGCCAGCGCCCAGAACGGTCACGACAAACACAGCAACCACGGCCTGGCGCGATGTCATCGGCATGCGGTCATTGTGCGGGAGGCGGCTCATGCCGCCGGCGCCTGGACCACGACCACCTCGAGCGCCAGTTGCTCATACTCGCCCGGATCCCCGCCTCCACCTCCCGCAGCCCCAGCGCCCGGGCACGGAGACGGCCGGCGCCGCTCCCTGTACCGCGGATGCACCGCCAGTCCAAGGTCCAACTGCCCACAAACGTCCAGAGCGACCCACTCCCGCTCCCCGGCCCGCTCGAGGCTCTCCAGTTCCCCCTCCGTGGGCCCCTCCAGGTCGCCCAGCCCCTCGTCGCTCGCCGCGGCGAGCTCGTCCGCCTGCTCGTCATCGCAGACCCCCGACGACGACGGGCAGTCCGGGACACCGCGGTCAGAGGCGCGCCAGCGGCGAAGCGTACGGCGGGCCGACTCTTCGTCGATCTCTAACACCAGCGCCAGACGTGCTGCTGGCCACCGCTCCTCCACGGCTATCCGGGTGATCTCAGCGCGCTCACCCGGGCAGATGGCCACCGTCGTGTCGCCACCACAGCGTCGCTCGACCACCGCCTCGTCAACGATGGCCCTCCGGTTGCGCACCCCGGCCAGCGACCGCGCCGAGGGGTGATCGAGATCCTCGTCATCCCAGCCCAACGGCGGGGTGACTCCGGCGGCGCGGGCCTGCTCCATCACGGCGGTGTCAGGACCGGGAGTCATCGACCACCGGTCGTAGAGGCCGTCGACCGCCTCCCAGAGGCGGCCATCGATCAACCTCGTGTGACGCAACTCGTCCAGGACGTCCGGGGCTGTAGACAGCTCCGCGGCCTGGCGCTCCAACGACCACCCCATCGCGGTCAGTGCCTGAGTCCTGCGCCACGGACCGAGCGAAGGAGCCAGCTTTTGACCCGGGCGGCACCCGAGACCGAAGCCCACTAACACTGCGGCCGAACGCGGGTCGACCACGACCCCAGCCTGCAAGCTGCGCAGCTGCTCCTGGTCAAGCCCGACCTCTTGCCCAAGCTGCGGCAGCGTCCAGCCGACGGCCAGGAGCGCAGTGAGATGGTCGGCGACCTCGCCGGGGTCGAACTCACCCGTAGGCGTCTCGGACTGAGCGACGACGGAGGCGGGCGTCCAACCCGTCCCCCGTCGCCGACGGCTCCCCGTCTCACAGGTCTCGTTCCGGGACCAACCGGTCAGAGGACCTGCTTGCTCAGCGTTCCCCATCTTAAGGGCAGCTCGGTGGGAAGGAGAACCGGTGCGCGCTTGGCGATGGGGAAGGAATTGGGAGGACTGCTGGATGCGCGAAGGCGCATGACGAACCGTCATGGTTATCTCGCTTTGTTCGCGGCGCAGTTGGTGAGACTGCACCATGTAGTGGACGCCATTGACGCTACTACCGGAAGCGTCAGAGTGTCCACTGTTTCCCTCATACCCGGGCACTTAACTGGCCTTAAGCGGTCGCCCGTGGCGCACAAGATGACCACCCGCCACGCCGCAATAGCGCGATACCGACGCCCATTCACGGCACATATCAACCACTGGACATCGGCGGCAGATCGGAGTCACGCCACGCGCAAGCTTGCGCGCATCCTCCACCCGGTTCTCGCGCAGCGCCTCCCTGATCCTGTACTCGGTCTGCTGCCATTGCCGGCCATGGGAGGCGCACTCCACCTTCGGATCCACCCGCGCCAACTCCCAGGTCAGCTCCTCCGCACGCCTCTCACGTTCGGCCCTGGTCATCTCGCGAACCGGTGAGGACGTCATGACATATCTCCCTCGCGCATGGCCCGCAGCTGGGCGCGCGCCCGGTAGGGGCGGACGAGGACCGAGGCGACGACGGACACTGCGACGACGATCGCGGCCACAATGATGAGACGGGTCAGGTCCAGGCCCGCTCCGTCGGCGAGGGGGATCGGCAGCAGCGGGTCCTCGAGTGCAGAGGCGAGGATTCCGCGCTCCACTGCCCAGTGAGCCCAATCGGTGAGCGTGGCAAGAAGTGCCGCGCCAACGACCGGGATGATGAGGACCAGCACGTGCAGGGAGCCGAAGAACTCTCCTGGGTCCATGTCGCGGCCACCTGCACCTGAGTGTCGGCCGGCGCCGCCGGCGGCGGGGCGCCCGTGGGGGTCGCCAAACATCACGACCCCCCTTCGGAACGCAGCTGGGAGGCGATGGCGCAGTCATCCGGCCACGGCTCGCCCGCCGGGTTAACTGTCCGCAGGCTCGGCGAGCGTTCGGGCATTTTGTGGGTGCGGTTCGGTTTCATCGGAATCCTTCCTCTTCGAGTGCGCGGCGCACTCGTGCGTACTCACCGGGTGAGAGGGTCGTGGTGCCCTCGGAGTCGCCGAGGCCGCGCCAGGTGATGAGCAGCTGCTCTGGATCGGCGAAGTCCTCGCCGGGTTCGGTGTCGATGACGCCCCATTCGTCGGTGGCGTCGTCGACGCAGATGAGGTCACCGACGGCGAGTTCATGGGCGGGCAGGTCGTGCACGTCGCCGTAGTCCGGCCAGTCATCGCCTGAGGTCTCTCCGGAGTCATCGACCGGATCCGGGACGATGTGCAGCGCCGGCCGTGCCGGTTCCTCCACGACGCCGCCGATCTCCGCGGCGTCGACCAGGTCGGACATGTGGTGGCGCCGGTGGAGGCCGAACAGCGCGAGCGTTGAGCCCGCGTTCGGGTCTTGCCGACCGGACTCGACGAGCTCGCGACGACGCTGGACCGGGTCCAGATTCGGATGCTCCTCGGCCAGGACCCACTCGGCGTTGCACCAGTCTCGGTAGCTCGGCTCGATCGCGGCTACGACCTCGTCGTCGTCGTAGTCAGCGTTCTTGCCTTCGACGGCCAGAACTGTCTCTCGAGAGGGCAACGGCTTCTTGATCAGCAACCTCTTGTGCCGCGAGGTCTCCGGCCGCAGGCGCTCCAGGAGGGCGAGCTCCTGCGGGTCGTCGGTCTTGGCCGGGTCGGGCACGCGATAGGACTGAGCCTCTTTGGCTTCGCCATTGGGGGCGATGGAGGTGCCGCGCCCGCGAAGGCCGGCGGGGATCGCGGTGCCGATCGCTTGAGATCCCCACATCATCTGCGCCCCGTCGGGCGAGAGCCGTCCGATGGAGTAGCGCTGGCGGAAGTTGTCGCGGGCCTCGCCGCCGCCGAAGATGTCGGCGTCGGGGCGCTGGGTGGCCAGAACGAGGTGGATCCGCGCGGTGCGGGACTTGCGGGCCAGCGAGTTGATCAACCCGAGCACTGGGGGCTGGGTGGGATCGCCCTTGATCTTGCGCTGGGGGTACCAGTCTTTGAGGTTGTTCTTGAAGTCGGCGAACTCGTCGATGAACAGCAGCAGCGGGTCGAAGTCGCTGATTTTGGCCCGTCCGGAGACGACCTGCGCGTAGCGGTACTCCATGAGCTCCCACGCTCGGTAGATCACTGCGATCTGTTCCTCGAGGTGGGTTCCCACGATCTGCACGTTGGGCCAGTCCTGGAAGGGCAAGAACTCGGTGCCCTTGGCGTCGGCGATCCACACCGGCCATCCGTGACGGGTGAACTCGATGACGATCGAGTGCCCTGTGGCGGTCTTGCCCGTACCGGTGGACCCGATGAGCAGGAAGTGCGGATTGATCGCCGGGCGCCACACGTGCTCGACACCGTCCTCGTCGACCGCGTAGCGGATCTCGGTCGACTCGTACGTGCTCTTGAGGTCCTCTCCGTCGACGACCGGTGCCTCGGGGTTCCACAGGCTTTGGGGCATGCTGGGGCGAACCTCGAAGGTGACCGAGTCCTCCTCCATCTGCCACCGGGCCCGCCATCGACCGGGGAAGGTCTGGGAGATGACGCGCTCTAGACGTGCGCGGTATCCGGACGGGGCCAGCTTGTGTCCGATCTCGTGGGAGACGTCAAACGCGGCAAGCTCACCGTCGTCGGTGAACCGTAGATCGGTGACCGACGAGGTGGGTCCGAACATCGCCTTGACCGTTCTGGTCACCCGGGCCCGGATCTGGTAGTCCTCACCCCGCTCGGGGTCTGGCGCCGACCGGAAGCGCAACACACAGTTGCGACGATCGTGCCCGGCCAGTTCGTAGTGCCCCCACCCCAGGCGCTTGACTGTCTCGGTGACGGCGCTCTGCCATCCGGGGTCGATGGCCATGCCAGCGCCGTTGTAGGCCAGCTCGATCTTGACTGGCGTGCCCCGCATCCCCGGCTCCCAGCGACGCACCCTCAGGATCGCTCGGGAGGGATTCGGCCACCCGAGCACCGGGGCGAGGGCTTCGACGGCGCGGTCATGTGTGATGTCCCGATGGCGGGTCCGAAGTCCGTGGCCCGCGCACGCCGCGGTGACCAACCCGAGACCGGCGGCTCCAGGCAGAGCCCACTGTCCGTACCCGACAAGGTCGGCGCCGGCGCCGACCGCGATCGCGCCGGCGCCGCTGAGAGCGGTGACCGCCGGCCACGCGCGGGCGCGGGGGTCGAGCATGTTGCCGCGCGGCCGCGGCGTGGTGATGGGTTTCTCGGTTGCGGGGTGCACCATCAGGCGTCTCCAATCGCGGGGTCTTCTGCACTAGGGCAGGTGCCCCCGCGACCGCGGTTGTGACATCGGATCGCGAGATTCCTCGCCCGGCGCCGAGGCGCATGTCTTGGCGCTGCTCGCTGTATGCGTGCTCGCTAGGGCCTGTATGGCGGCGCGCTGGCACGCAGTTGCTTCACATATGCCGAGCCGGTGGCGCGCAGCCGCCACGATGGCGACAGCCATAGGGCGCGCACACCTCGCGCATACGGCGGCCAGCGCGCACCCTCCCCTTGACACGGGGGGCTAGGCTCAACGCGAGGCCGGAGGTCACAGCGGATGAGCCTAACCGCCCCGCTACAGGGTCGGGAAGATACTCGTCAACCCCCCATACCTGCACCCGGCATCCCGTCGCACACACGGCAACAGCGCGGCCTCTCGCGGTCGCGACCGGCGCAGCACCACCGCCGCCCACTCCCCATCCACGCGCCCCCGCAACGCCAACACTCACGCATAAGCCAAGTACCAAAAGGCACGCAGACGCGCATATCGGGCGCATACACGCGTGGTGTTCAGGGCATACCGACAGCAAGAAAGGGGGCCGGCCGAAGTTCCCGGCCGGCCCCGACGTCACGGTCCTACATCAGGCGATAGTCCTTGACCTTCCACGTCCCGTCCGGTTGGCGCTCGCAGGTCATCCACACTGTCGTGGCCGGTTCCACCCGCTGCACCCCAGCCCCTGTGGTCTTGCTCTGCACGACCTCCAGCACCCGCCACACCATCTCCTCGGTGTCCGGGGGGTGCACCTCGTCCAAGACCCGGGCCTGGGCGGTGATGACCGCACCCTCCGCGCGCCACTTCTGCCACTGCTGGCCGGGCTGGATCGACGGCGTGGCGTGCACGAGCTCAGGAACCAGGAACTGCGCTGCCCGCTCAGTGGCCGCTCCACGGTTGGCGTCAGTGACCGGATACCAGGTAAACAGCGCCTGCCCCGCCTGAACCATCACCCACTGCGGATCCCGATCAGGATCCTGCTCACCCGCGTCCCCGCCTTCCGGCGACCGTTTGGCCAACTGCTCTGGGCTGGCAACCGTATCCGGCGGAACCTGCGGATGCAGCTGCTGAGCTGTCTGCGCCGGCGCCACAGGTTCCTCGGAGCCACGGGAGCATCCTCCCAGCGCACCGCCCATGACAACCATGGCCACCAGCGGGCCGGCAACCCACGTGTTCATGCCTTGACCCTCCCCGCAGTCATGCCCGCCCGGATCGGCGTCTCGGTGACGCTCTGTCCGAAGGTCGGCGCCTCGATCATGGTGGTGCGGTTGATGGCGATCGCCACGTGCCCAGGCTCGAACAGCAGATCACCGGGCCGGACCTGATCGATCGGCACTGGAGTAGTCCATCCGAGCTGAGCCTCAGCCGTGCGCGGCGGGGTGATCTTGCCTCGCGAGGCCTTGTAGATCGCCACGGTGGTCAACCCACTGCAGTCCAGCCCCGGGCCGCCCGGGTTCTGAGGGTGCGGCACGCCGGTGGTGGGGCCGTTGACATCCCCTCCACCCCACACGTACGGCTGCCCCCGGTAGGACATCGCCGCTGCCACGATCTGCTCTCCGAGCGGGCCGTTAGGGTCGGCCTGGAACTCTCCCTCTCCGCCCGGAGCCGTCATCTCCTGCTCGTACTGGCGGATGATCTTCACGTAGTGCTGGGTCTCCGCGTACGGCGGGACACCACCGAATCTCTGCACCGCGCCCTCGCCCGCGTTGTATCCGGCCAGGGCGAGCTCGACGGGATCTCCCTTGATCTGACCGGAGGCGATCAGCGGTTTCTGGTTGGCGAAGATCGCGCACATGTAGCGGGCCTGCGCCATCACCGCGTCCCCGATGTTGTTGGGGTCGCCGCCGCCGGCGGGCCCCACTTTGCGCCCCTGGTCGTCGACCTTGTATCCCCACACCGCCCACGTGCCCGGGATGAACTGCGTGTATCCACTGGCGCCGGCGTGGTTCGCTCCGTGCGGCTGGAAGTTGCCCTCCTGCTTGATCTGCGCGCCCGCCAGCGGGGCGGTGAACTCCTCGCACTCCTGGGCCGCCAGCTGCAACCACTTGACGAACTCTGGCGGCACGGACCCGGGCTTGAGGTTGCCGCCTGCACCACCGAACCCACAGTCGTCGACGGCACTGGAGACGTCCTGTTGGTCGGCAACCAGCAGCGGATCCGCCTCCGTCGTCGGAGCGTGCTCGCCACCGCCACCTGCGGACCCCGGCGCGGTGATCTTCTTGGCCTGGTCCAGAAAGACCCTCGGGTTGACGGTCTGGTTGCCTTGGAGGCGCCCTCCGGGCACGTACTCAAAGTGCAGGTGTGGCCCTGTCGAGGTGCCGCCATTGCCCACGAGCGCGATCACCTGGCCGGCATGAACCGTGTCCCCGACCGCAACCTTGAGGTCCTGCTGGGTCTGGATGTGCCCGTACACCGTTGAGACAGGGTTGCCGCCGTCGTTGTGATCGATCACGATCCAGAACCCGAATCCCGAGGCCTCACCCGCGGCGACCACGTTGCCATCCATCGCGGCGTACATCGGTGTCCCCATCGGGGCGGCGAGATCGATGCCCGTGTGCAGCTCCGAACCCCCAGTGACCGGGTTGAAGCGAGGACCCCACTCACTGGTGATCTGGTAAGTGCCCTCGGCCAGCGGCCACACCCGCTCTCCGGTTGCCTCAATCGAGGTCACCGTTCCCGATGACCCCCATCCGCCGCCCGGGCCGCAGTACTGCGAGGCGCCCATCACCCCCAGAACCGCGATCAGCGGGGTCACGACCGCCACCACCAACCCGGCCGCGATCCCACCACTGAGGACCAAGCCCCCAGCTCCGATCTTGGCGACCAGCCCCTGCTTCTCAGCCCCTCCACGGGCCTGCGACGTCGTCATCAGCCGACTCCGCTCACGCGACCCGGCCGCCGGCGCTGGCCATCGAGTGCACCTTGCGGGTCATCCCCGCACCGCCGCTCGAGCTTAGATTCCGGTACTGATCTCGCTCCGCCTGGTGAGGAAGACGCTCAGCTCGCACCCGGGTAGCGCCCCGCGGGGCGGGCTCGTCCACGATCTCCGCCACCACCGGAACCTCCCCACGACCCGGAGGAGGAGACCCCTCACCTTCGCCGACCATCGGAATGTCCGGACGCGGTCGCGCAGCCGCCGACGCCGCCCGGCCTCCACCGGGCGAACTCGGCGCCGACGGGGGCCCGCTCGACGACAGCCCCCCATCTGGCCCCTCGAGAGCGCGCGGCCCCTGGGTCAGTTCCAAACGGCCCTCGTTGACCACCTGCAGGCGACGCACCGGCGCCGTCCCCTCCGGGGTCAGCGCCGAGGCCGGGTCCCGGTCGGGCTGCTGCTGGGCAGCCGGCTTGGCAAGCCTCGTCGCCGCCACCTTGGTCCCTGCGGCGGCCACCGCGCCACCGCCCGTGGACAGCGCCGCCGCGGTGTGCCCGACGACCTTCGCCGCTCCGTAGGTGCGCAGCGCCTTGCTGGCCAGGTTGACCGGCTGGCGGGTCGGCAAGGCCGTCGGCTTGGATCCGGGCCGCTTGCCCATGGCTCGAGCTAGGCCATCCTGCTGGCGCTGGAACCCCCGCCACAGCCTCCAGAACAAGATCACGCCCATGAGCTCGACGAGCCCGATGATGATGACCCGCTCAAGCAGGCTCTGCCCCTGCGTGGTGGTGAACAACGACCTGATCAACTGCATATAGGTCATCAGGAACACCACCGAGACCACGATGAACAACAGGGCCATCACCACGCCCGCCACCGAGCGCCACAGGCCGCCTCGAGCAGTCCCCGGCAAGATGCCCCACAGCATGTCCCAGATCAGCTTGACCGACATGAACGCGCAGTAGAAGACGGCCAACATCACCGCCAGGCCGAGGATGAAGCACAGCAGCACCATGAACAGTCCGCCCCACAGCACGAATCCCGTCGTCAGGGCCCCCATCGCGCTCGGGTTGTCTGCATACTCCTTCATGGCTTCGCCGGCCTCACCGCACTTGGCGACGTTGTCCTTGATGGTGTCCCGGTCGTTGCCCTCGACGTTCTGGTGGCCGGCGTCCCACTCCTTGACGCAGTCCGCCCCACCCTCGGTGTCGATGACACGCCCGAAGTTGATCAGTTGCGTGGGCTGGCGGATGAGCACGTCCGCCATCTCCAGCTGCATCGTCTGGATCATCTGCTCAGGCGTGCCCTCGCCGCGGTTCATGCTCGCGGCGAGCTCGAGCCCGCCGTCGCGGGCTTGTGTGATGTAGCCGCTCTCCCCGGCGATCCTGCCCACCGGATCCGACATGAACCCCGTAGCAGCTGCCGCGATCGCGCACGCGATGACGATGTCGTAGACGAATGTGGCGTTGCGGCCCTGCAGCATCAGCAACCCGGCGACGAACGCCGTGATCGCCAGGAACAGCGGCATCAACCCCGTCTGGTCGATCAACGACTGCATCGCGTCACCCAGAGGCTGCAGAAAGCTCAAGAGCATGCGCAGCCAATCAAACTGCAGGATCCAGCCCACGAACCAGATGGAGGCCGCCATCAAGCCGCGGTAGATGTTCCACAGTGCGTCGATCCAGAACGACCAGATCACGGCCATGGGCTTGGTCGCCGACCCCTGGTCGATCGACATCATGTACCGCCACACCGAGATCCCGTGAGAGTCGCGGATGTTCATGAAGTCGAACGGTGTAGCGAAAGCCCCCTCGCTCGCCTGCTCCGGGTCAGCCGAGGCGACGCCAGCACCCGCGATGACGGACACCACCACCAGCGCCATCACCGCGGCCAGGCGCCCGTAGACAGACGCGGCCACCCAGGCCAGCGCGCGGGGGCATCTCATGATCGGGTCACCAGGACCGAAGACCGGCCCACGGCCTCCGACCGCTCCTTGGGCGTCGTCGTCACCGCGTCGAACCGAGCCTTCATCGACGGGGCCAGCGCCTTGATCCTCCCGAGATTGCCCATCGCATCTCGCATGTACCCCTCACCGCGGCGCGACGGTTCCACGTACCCGTCCACGCCGGTGGCCGGCGAGGTCTGCTCCATGAGCTCCTTGAGCAAGACCGGATCCTCGCCCGCACCCAGCCACCGCAGGCACTTGCGGGCGAGCGTCTCGTCGGTCTGTCGCATCACGATGCGCGTCGGGATCAAGCCCCGCATCGTCTCGTCCCCGAAGTCCGCCTCCGGGTCCTGGCTACCCAACAGCACCGCCGCCCCGTGCTTGCGGCCATCGCGAATGAACTGGGCCAAGATCAAGGTGCCTCGCTGCCAGCTGGTGAACCGGTGCGCCTCGTCGCACAGGAGCACAGCCAAGCGGTTCGGATCCGCGAAGCAGATCTCCCGCGCCAACTCCGCGAGCAGCTGATACATGATGTGCCCCACCCGAGTGGCGATCGACAGACGCCGAAACAGGTGCTCTGAGAGCACGTCATCACGGGTCGGAAGGGACAGCTTGTGGGTGCGGAACACGATCGCCGGCGCCTCGGGCACCAGGATCGGCAGATCCCGCCGGAACAGCACGTCAGTGGAGCTGTCCCGCATGAACACCGCCAGCTTGCGGTGCAGCTCCCTGGCGCCCTCGATCTCACACGCGGGGTCGGCCAGGTGGTCGGCGACATCGGCCAGACTCGTCAGCCCGAACCCAGCCCGGTAGTCGGCCGAGAGCACCTGCGACAGCGCGGACCCAAGATCGTCGGCCGGGTCCAACCCCATCATCGGCAGCAACACCGATCCAGCCACCTCGGCGGCCTTGCGCTGGTCACCGACGAACATCCGAAGCGGATCCAGGGACACATCTGGCTCACCGACGTTGACCACCGTCGCGTCGGTGATCGACCGGGCCCACTTCTCGTACTCGCCCAACGGAGTGGAGTCGATGACCACCGCCTGCC
Organism: Dietzia sp. CQ4; assembly: GCF_014145125.1. Lineage (NCBI taxonomy): Bacteria > Bacillati > Actinomycetota > Actinomycetes > Mycobacteriales > Dietziaceae > Dietzia > Dietzia sp. CQ4. The sequence goes on from NZ_JAALDZ010000037.1 coordinate 15,273, forward strand.
CACCGCGGTCGATGATGTTGGCGGCCACGGTCTTGAGCAGGACCGACTTGCCGGACCCTAGGTTGCCTGTCACCGCCATCGACCCGGACACATCACGTGCGGCCTTGCCCTCCACGTTGTGATGGACCACGCCCAGCCGAGCGTTCGAGATGTTGATCGCCAACAGTGGCCCGGTCGCATCTCCGAGATCGTTGCGCACACACGGCACGTACGCCGACCAGTGGTACGAGGTGGTGTTCTGCCGAAACTCCCGGCAGATCCGGGGCGTAGGAAAGCCCGGGACACACGCCCAGAACAGCTCCTGCTGGAAGCCCATGGGCGCAACCAAGGTGTAGTTCGAGGACTCGAACTCCTTCTGCAGATCCAGCGCCGCGCGGCGGGCCTCGTCGGCCGTGGGGGCACCCACCGAGAAGATCGTGGTCCACTCGACCTCGACCTCCATGCGGTCGGCCTCGAGCTGGGCGTCGTACTCGGCGAGCTCGTCCGCGACCACAGCCAGGTGGTTTCCTGCGTGGCTCGTCTCTCCCTCACGCTGGTTGAACTGCTCGTTGAGGTTGATCAGCGATCGCCGATTCTTCGCCCGCACCTCCTCGGAGCTGCGCACAGTCAGGCGCATCGCCCAGTCGACATCGAAGCCGGCGATGGCGTCGCAGATCGACAGGAACTCCGACCCGGGAAACAGCGTCCCGCCCGAGGGCAGGTCCGACAGGCACAAATACACCTGGTAGGACGGCTGAGGCGGGTCCAACGCCCACGGGGTGTCCACCCGCAGGACTGTCTCCATTGTCGGAGTCTTGCTCCGCCACCCCTCATCAGGTCGATCTAGCTGAGCACCCTCGTCGAACCTCGCCCGCGTGAACGCCGCCGGCGTCTTCACGCCCTCTGCAGTGGTGACATGGTCGGGCAGATCCGCGTCCAGGCTCAGCCCCCGGTGCAGATCGTGGTGCCACAGCCACACCATCTGCGCCGGAGTCGCCGGGATCGGGGCGAACGGTGACGGAATCGCCTGGACGATCCGATCCGCCTGATCCCGTCGCCGTTCGACCTCCTCGCGAGGAACCGCTGATGCCGGCACTCCCAGCTTCTCCGCACCCGCCTCCACGGCGGAGGTGAAGCCCGTGAGCATCTGCTCGCGCAACGTCCCAGAGGTCAGCGGAATCGACAGCCAGTACAGTCGCTGTCCTGGCCTGATCCCGGAGAGAGTGTCCACGGTGGCGTCGCACTCGGCGTCCCACGCCGGGTGGAGATCGAGGTTGATGCCCCGCTCCATCCGCTCCACGACCGCCAGCGGGTTCAACGACGCGCACACCCCCCGTAGCAACGACTCGCCGGGCAGCGCCCGGGCGAGCATCCGGTGCAGGTTCCGCGCCGCCCGCTTGTCCTCCTTCCCGCGGTAGCCGTAATCGATCCCGGTGAGCAGATAGTCGGCCCACACCACGCCAGAGCGAGTCCAGCGCAGGTTGTAGGCGATCTTCGTCGTTGGCTGTCGAACTGCGGACATGTCAGGCCTCCTTGCGCTGCTGCGCCATGGTGAGAAGGGATTGAACCGAGGTCTGCGCTGCCGCAACGCGAGGCCTGGGTGGCGAGCTGTCTCGCCCCTCGCCCTCCAGGGCGACCAGGCGCGGCGGCGCGGGCACCGTCTCCCGCTCGACGTCGGCGGGTTCACGCTGGGGGGCGGGGACCGCGGCGGGGGCGGGCCGTCGACGAGGCCGCGACTCGGGAGTACTCGACGCAGCCACGGGGACGGGATCTGCCGTGGACACTGCGGCCACCGCGGTGTCCGCGCGGGCGGGTTCGGCGGCCGGTTCTGGCGAGAGCGCAGTGAGGATACGGACCGGGGAGTACACCGCTTGTGGTTTCCTCGGCCGGATCGTCACTCCTCCGACCTCGCGAGGCGCTGTGGCGGCAACGGCGTTGCCGACGCCCTGGAGCATCGACAGCGGGTTGCGTCCGCCCAGCGGTAGCTTTCCCAGACCAACCACCACGCCGGCGGTGAGGGTCAGGACGACGGCCCAGTCCATCAAGCCACCACCGATCGACCACAACGCCATCGACTTCCACAGCACGAACAGCGCGGCACCGCCGCCGAAGATCTGCGTGTAGGTGTAGGGCCCTCCCCAGATCCGCGACCCATCGCTCGTGCGCCCGATCAACTGGGGGAAGCGGCGCGTGGCGGTATAGACCTTCGCGATGTCCTGGGTGGACGTGGATTCCTCGGCCATACCGTGGGCCTCCTCGGTGGGGTTCAGCTACGGGCTCGTGTGCTGCGGGGGCAGCAGAGGATCAGACGGGCAGGACCGGGGTCGACGGGGCGACCGCGACACTCTCGACGACAGAGAGCGCCAGGTCCTCACCGACCTTGTCCTTGACCTCGGTGACGTTGAAGACCACCCACAGGAACACGCCGGCGGCCAACGACGAGACGATGATCCGGCCCATGGCCATCCGCGACACGGCGGCCTGGAAGACAACGAACGCGATCGCGACGAGGCCGGAGACGATCCGGACGGTCTCCTTGGCCTCCTCGCTCTTGACGTTGATCGTGCCGAGCAGACCGTCGGCGAGGACGAAGGTGTCGGGACTGGCAAGCGTGGTGACGATGCTCATTTCAAGGACCTCAATTTCCGATGGGATGACAGGTGGGACATGACAGATGAGCTCCCGGTCACGGCGAACCAGGAGCGGCCGGGACCGGAGTCTGGACAGAGGGCGGCGACGACGAATCGGAGGACTCACCCGCCGCCGGCGCTGACGACGACGCCAGGGCCCGCACCTTGGGGGTGGCGTCCATCGAGGCGACTTCCCAGCGGCCCGCACGAGCCGCCATCGTCAGCGCATACTGCGCCGACATCCCCGGCCGCTGCTCCTCGTCGCGCAACCGGACCGTGAGCAAGATCTGCGCGGACTGGCCATCCCGCACGCTCTCGTTCGCCGACGGCAGATCGTCATTCGCCGCGACGGTCTCGATCTCCACGGACGACGCGATGGGCGGCGTGACTGGCGAGATCTCCACGCCCGGAGAGGTATACCTGCTGATCTCCCCGGAGTCGGCCAGCATCGAGTTCAGGAACTGCTGAGCGGACACGACCATCGGATGAGACCGGTCCGCGCTCGCGCGGTAGGCCGTCTCCACCTTCGAGCCCGCCGCGGGGGCGGCGACCGGGGAGGGCAGACTCGCCGCCCGCGCACCGGAGGGGGTCAGGAGCACCGGGATCTGGAAGTAGCGGCGGGTCATCGGCGCGTCCTCCGTGGTCGCCGCGACCCACGCCGAGACGACCACGGAATAGGCGTCCCGGACCAACGACCGCCCGCCGGCACCAGCCGGGGCCGCGTCCGCCGGCGCACCCTGTGCCGGCGCCGGTGTGAACTCCGCCGCCGGCACCCGCTCGATCGCCGCAACCGCCGGCTCACTCACCCGGAACAGTGCCTCACCCGGCAGGGAACCCGGCACGTCGACGAACGCCTCGAGCGACTTCTCATCACCCCGCTTGGCCTCCAGCCAGGCGATCGTCAGCTGACGTGCAAGCTCCCCGGCCTGTGACTCGGCGTTGGTGTCCTGCGCCACCACCGGCGCCGTAGCTGGTGCCGGATCGGCGCCCATCGCGCTCGCCAGGACGAGCCCGAGCGCGACGGGTCCCGCAACGACGGCCGCGACTCCGGCCCCCTTCCAGCTCCGGGTGATCAGCTCTTGTTTGCCCGTCCACTGTTCTTGCTCACTCGCGTCCCCACCGCTCCCCTTGCCGAGCCCGAAACGGCCCCCCTTGGTCGAGGCCTCGAAGCTGGTGTCGCTCTCCTTGGGCTTGTTCGTCCAGAACCCCATCAGCTGGCCGCCTCATCGTCGGTGGATCCGCCCTCGATCACGCGCAGGTTCTGGCGGCGGTTGCACTCCTGGAGCCGCTCCAGAGCCGACAGCGTCAGAGCCGCCGGCACACCCAGGAGCATTCGTAAATCGGCCGAGGCCGAAGGCGACGTCGGCTCTCGGTAGAGCTTCACCGCGGCCTCCTTCACGGCCGTGGTGTGGCTGTAGACCAATGCCAGATCCTGGAACTGCTCCTGGTGGTCCTCGTGCTCAGCGTTCGCGCTGTCCGGGGTGGAGTTCATGATGTGCGCGTCCTCCCAATACGGGCTGTGGTGGGCGGGCCGTTCAAAGGCCTTCACCTAGCGGTAGGTGGACCGGGAACAGCGGTTGTGACAGATCCGCAGAACTTTTTCTCGGCACACTCCGCACGGCAGGGTTGCCGACCCGCCACACCGCAGCTCACAGGTCCGGACTAACCAACCGGGCCGCAGAAAATCACCCGCCACTTCGGGCTTGCGGCAACCACAGATCGCCACTCCGGCAACCATATTTACGCAGGTCAGAGGCAACCACGGGTTGATTGGGTGGACCTAACCGAGTACAACGCGCACTCCCTCGGAGGTCCCTGAAATGCCCACAACTGCCACCCACGCTCGCTCCAGCATCTGGACCGAGCTGCACCGCGAATGGGCGTGGCTCATCACCCGCCCCGCCTCGCACGACGCCGTCGCCGCCTGGTCCTCCACCTACTCGGTCTTCGCCGATGCCACCTCACTGCAGGACGTCGTCGAGATCGTCTCTCACCGCCCCGACCGTGCAGTGGTCGCACTGCTTACCGAGCACCACTCCGGGCACAAGCTCGCCGGACGAGTGCTCACCCAATGCATGCTTCCCAAGCTGATGCGCAGCGCCCGCTACGCACGAACCCCGGTCCACGAACGCTCCGAGAACTACTTCGATGAGCGCGCTCAGCAAACCCTGGCAGCGTTTCACGACGTGCTCGGTCAGTGGCGCCCCGGGGCGGCGGCAACTGCCGCGTCACTGGGGCTCGACACCCTCCACAAGATCACCAAACTCCGCCCCGTACCGGCGCAGTACCCCGTTGAACCCGACTCCACAAGCTTCGACTTTCCCGACCGCGAGCGCGCCGAGTCGGACCCGTTGGACGCCCGCTCCCTCATCGAATGGGCAGCAGTCAACAGGGTCCTCAATGACAGCGAGATGGACCTCCTTGACCGGGCCTACGTGAACCCAACCGGGACCCTCAAGACACTCGCACTCGACCTCGCTGTGTCAGATGCGGCGCTACGACAGCGCCTGAGCAGAGCGGTAGGAAAGCTTCGAGTCGCCGTTCTCGCCTCCGTCCAAAGCAACACCTTCGACGCCTTCAACGGCGACATCACCGCCCTCATGGCCGCCTGACCAACCTCACCACTCGACAGGAGAACACGATGTCACTACTCGAACGGTTGTCGCATCCGGCGGTCACGATGACGGCAGCTGTGGCCATCGCGGCGAGCCTCGTAGCGCCCTCAGCACTTGCCCAGAACAACGGAAGCAACCGCTGTCCAGACAACCTCATCATCGCCTTCCCCGGCACCGGTGAGACCAACGAAAACGCCGACCCGTACGCACAGATCGGCATGCTGTCCCACGTCACCAAGCCACTCACTGCCACCGGCAGGGCGCAAGCGTTCTACGTCCCCTACCCGGCCGTGGCCGTCGACCCGAGCAGCGGAATGACCTACGCCCAGTCCAAGAAGATCGGGATCGAGAACGCCACACGAGAGATGGAAGCACGCATGAACGAGTGCCCCAACACCGTGTTCTCCCTCACCGGGTACAGCCAAGGCGCGGACGCCGCGGGCGACCTCGCCGCAGCCATCGGACACGGTCACTCCTCGATACCGGCAGACCGGATCACCTCCGTAGCCCTGCTCGCCGACCCCGGTCAATCACCGGGAGATTCGGCGATCGCGGCCCCAGCCTCCACCGGGTTCGCAGGCGCGCGAGGCGGACTCGGAGCACTGCAGGACAAGGCCTCCTGGGTGTGCAATCCCGACGACATCTACTGCAACACTCCCGCCGACAAACCCGCCCTAGCGATGCTCGGAAAGCTCGGCGCCAACCTGGACCTCAGTGACCCTGTGCGCAGCATGACGGCAGTCGTCAACGCGGTCTCCACGACCGCGCAGCCGGCCGCTGTCGATGACGCGCAGCCCCCCGCCGACGTCAACCTGGGCCCCGAAACACACTCCGGCAGCGACCCCGCACCAGTTCACGCCGCCCCCGTACTGAGCACCGAGGAGCTCATCAGAGAGACCGAAGCCACCGTCCGACCGGCCACGCCTGGGGGCGTCAATGCGAACGCAGTCCCACAGCAGGCCGGGGGCAACAACCTTCTGACCCAGCTGCTCGGCTCGGTCCAGCAGGCCGCCCGATCCGGCGACCCTGCCACCGCCGAGCGGCAGCTCACCAAGACCAAGACCCAGTTCGAGTCCATCGGCCTGAACCTCAGCAACGTCGGGATAGGCGGCGAACTCGGCCCAATCCTCGACGAGCTCAACGTCATCTTCCAGACACTCCTGAACGGAGATCTCCTCGGAGTCGCGATCAAGGTCGCCCATCTCGTTCCCCGCGTGATTGCCTTCGCCAGTCACGTCGCCACCAGCATCGGACAGATCGTCTCCAAGCTCCCGGTGGCAGAGTTCGCCCAACTGGCAGCCACCACCGCGGCGATCACCGCCGCGGTCTCGACCCAGAACTACATCGCTCTGCCACCCCTGATCGGCACCTGGGTCGGACAAGCCTCAAACGTCGGGAGCAAGGTCGCGCAGTCCGGAGCGCTCCAGGAGTTGCCCGGCCTGGCCCAGACAGTCCTGGGGCTGCCGAAGGACGGCGTGCTCGGCCAGGCGGTCGACTTCGCCAGTTTCCTCGCCTCCGGGGCGCACACCAACTACGCCAGCCAGCCCCTGGCTAGCGGGCGGACCGGCACCCAGGAGATCTCCGACTTCATCGGTCAACAGCTCGCCTAACCGGGGAAAGGGGAACGGGGGCGGATCCACTTCGGATCCGCCCCCGTTCCCCTTTCCCCTCTATCGGTTCGTCACGTGACGCCTGCTCCGCCCTCTCTGTACTCGCCCGAGTCGCCGCCCTCGGGCCAAGAGTGATCAGTCGCGCCCGCCGCTTCCACACGGTCCCACGACGCCACCTCCGCGAGGACGGCCAGAGCGTCGGTCCTGCTCTCACTCATGCCGCAGCCCCCTCTCGAATCCAGGTCGGCCACACATACGCCGGCTTCCCCTCGACCATCGCGTCAGGCGCCGTCTCCACGGCAGCGGTGGTGAGGAAGAAGGTGGCCATCGCCAGAAAGTTCTCTCTCCCCCGCTCGTACCCGGCCTCGTTTCGCAGCGCTGGCATACGAGCCGCGTTCGCCCGGATCACCACCACTCGCCGGCCCAACGCCTCGAGCCGCTCCGCACGCACGTTGTCGGGGTCTACCTCCATCGTGAACTCGAACCAGGTCTCGTTGATCTGCCTGACCCCGGACAACCGCCACAGATCAAGCGGGGATCCACGACGAACCACGTCCCCTGCAGCGTCGGCCTGCACGCCCTCAACCACACGCAGCCAGTGCTGCATCGGACCACTCGCCTGCTCGACCACGACGGCCTCCTTTCAACGCCCCCAGGCTACGACCTCACCCGGACACCCCTCGCCCGTCATGGTGAGAGGGGAAGGTGGTGGAACTCGTCCTCGTCCGCGAGGACGACCAGACTGTAGGCATCGACGAGATCGCGCCTGGCGATCGGAACGACCAACGGGCCTTCTCCGACAGTGGCATCGAAGACTTGCGTGTTGCTCACTCCCTGCTCGGTGGGTTCTCGATACACGGTGACGGAGACGCGGCAGGCGGCCATGACTTGAGCGGTGACATGCCCCTCGGGGGAGAGTGTCACCTGCTCGAGAAGGGCCGGCGCCCCCGGTTGAGACCTCAGGGCGCCCCGCACCTGCGCCACCGCGATAGGACCGAACGCGTCGACGAAGCGAATGTCGCGATTCCGCTCAGTGAAGGCCCGCTTGAGGCGCTCGGCCTGTCGCCGGGGCACGGCCCGGCCGAAGGCGATCACCGCGAACTCCTGCGCGTCGAAGCGCTGCGCGGCGGTGTCGGGTTGGGTGCAGCCCACGGCGTCGATACCAAGAGCCCGGAGGCCTTGCACGACCTCCCCGTTCGTTGTCGGCGACAGACCAATCACGAGCACACGCTGCAGACGGGGCGTTGAGGACTGCACGTCAAGCCACCGCGGCGCTACGCAGCTGGCGCAGGGCCTCGCTCCACGCGACAGTCTCGTCGAGCATTGACGACAGTTGCTGCGCCGCTCTGGCATCGGCTCGGACGCCGTCCGCGCCGATGGCGGAGAGGCTGAGACCGACCTGGGTGCGCACGTCGGCGAGTTTGAGTTCGGCGGCGATCACGCGCAGGTGCTCCACGGCACGTATGCCGCCATCGACGCCGTAGCTGACGAAGCCGCAAGCCTTGTCGTTCCACTCTGCGTAGAGGAAGTCGATGGCGTTCTTCAGTGCCCCCGAGGTCGAGTGGTTGTACTCCGGGGTGATGAAGACGAAGCCGTCGCATGCGCCCACAGCTGAGCTCCACACGCGGGTGTGCTCGTGTGTGATCTGGCCACTGATCGGCGGCGCCGGCTCGTCGAGCAGTGGAAGGCCGAAGTCGGCGAGGTCAAGGACCTTGAACTGGGCGTCGCCGCGACGGGAGGCGGCCTCGTGCACCCACCCCGACACCGCCTCGGCTTTGCGGCCCGGTCGCGTGCTCCCGACGACGATGCCGATTCTCAGTGCGTCGCCGGTTTCGCGATGGGGGGCGGAGGAATCTGGCTGGCGGTTCGTGGTGGGAGGGTTCGGCGGGGTGACTTCTTGACTAGGCATGCCCCAACGCTAAAACTTGAACAATGGTTGAGGTCAAGAGTCGGATCGAACGGACTGCCGCACCGGCGAAGAACGGCACGACGCATACGGTCGGCGAGATAGCGCGAGAGAGCGGCGTCGCCCCCTCTGCCGTGCGCTTCTACGAGAAGAACGGCGTCATCACCGCACGGCGCACAGCAGGAAACCAGCGACAGTTCGACGAGTCCGCGGCGTGCAGGATCAACGTCGCACGACTCGCGCAACGCGTAGGACTGACGGTCCGGGAAATCGCTGATCTCTTCGCGGACCTACCCACCGATCCGACGCCGGCAGACTGGACCCGCGTCGCCGACGCCCTAGTCGAGGAAGCGGAAGCCCGCACGGCACAACTGCGTGCCCACCTCCGCGACCTGAGGTCAGGGACGAAGCTGTGCCAACTGACGGGCGACTGAGACCCCCTCCTTCAACCATGGCGCTCGTCGCCGGGAAACAATCAGGCACTACCTGTCGTTACCAATGTGTGAGAGCGTTAGCCAAGGGGAGGTGCGCGCAATGAACCAGTTCGGCGCCGACGACTTGGCGATCGACTCGCTCGGGCGGCTCTTCGGAGAAGCGATAGACAGCCCGCGCTTCCACCTCCCGCCGACCACCGAGCTAGACAAGCACTTTCCCGCAATCGACATCTGGTTGAACCGGCCAAGAATGATGGGCCCTGCAGACCGTGCGGCCGAGGCCGCATATGCCGTTATAGCCATAAGTGGCGAGTCGGACCGTCCCGCTGAGCCGATTGATCGCATGCAGCACCTGGTCGAGCTGTTGAACCGGCTCAACGTCCAGACAGGCGGGAACGTGAGCGCCCTCTTGGAGGACCTGGTCGACCAGTTGGATGCACCCCCCTCGGATACCGCGAGACTGCTTCCGACAGCGGCGGTCGATGCCCTAGTTGAGAGCGGGTCGTTCGTCGATCAGCTACCCGAACCCGCCGAACGAGGTTCGACACAAGCGGTGGTGCAGCGGCAGCTGTTACGCCGGAATGCACTGACCATGGCAGATGTGCGCCGCATTCTGGGCGTGTCAGATAGTCGGATCAGGCAACGCATCGCCAAACGCACGCTGCACACGCTGGACAATGTAGGGCAGGGACGTCGATTCCCCGCCTACCAGTTCACCGAGGATGCCGAGCTGCCGAACTGGCGCGATGTCGCTCCGGCGTTCCCGAAGGATGTAGACCTGATCTCAGTCGAGCACCTGATGTCCTCACCGCACTCGGACCTGTCCGTCGACGGGGAGCCGGTCTCGCCGCGTGAGTGGCTGCTAGCCGAGCGGCCGGCCGATGAGGTTATCGAGCTTGTGCACCAGGCCTACGAGATTCCGTGACCGAGCAGCTCCCCGCACCCGACCGGACGCGCTTCCCGCCTCTACAGGGATCAGATGTGCGGCTGGTGACCGCGGGGACACTGGTCGGGCGGATCTACAGCGTCGGTGGTGACTATCCGACGAACTGGTACACCTTCCGGCATTGGGGTCCCACAGGCGCTCGGTTCGATCCTCACCCCGGACCACCGACCCCGCACACTCCCGAGCCAGCCAAGCTGCATCCCAAGCACGCAGTCATGTACGGAGCAGCGGCCATACCGTCCCCCACCGGTCAGATCTACCCGGTCCTCAAGACCTGCCTGGCGGAGGTCTATCGAGACCGCGGTGTTGTCGAACTCCGACGCGATGACCCACACTTCGCGTTGATGCGCTTCACACGGGAGCTGAGACTGCTCGACCTGGGCGACTCAGACTGGGTCACCCGGGCCGGTGGCAACGCGGCGATCTCGTCAGGAGTGCGGGCACGTTCTCGCGAGTGGGCGCGGGAGATCCACGCGACGTACGCGGACGAGCTCGACGGGTTGATCAATCCCTCGTCGAACATTCCCCCCGCGCGGGCGGTCGCCCTGTGGTTGCCGGCCGAGCAGGCAGTGGCGACCCAACCCGACCTCAATGAGGCGCTGACCCACCCCGTCCTGAGGCCGGCAGTCGAGAAGTTCGCGTACGAACTCGGTCTGGACGTAATCAACTGACCGACGGGCGAGTCCAGGCGAACCACACCGTCCCCAGCGGCGCCGCGCTGGCGAGTTAGCCGACCTCGTAGCCCAGGATGTCAGCCGCCGAAACCACCAGGCCTCGCAGCTCCTTGTGCTGCAACGGTCGATCGAGTTCGAGCTTCGCGGCAGATAGTGCATCCGTGGCCGGCGAGAACAGCACCACTGACGATGCTGGGCCGTAGCTGGACCGGTACATCAGACCGTCGAGGTCCGGGTCCGCGGCGCGGATCGCGCGAGCCCAGTGCTGGGACACGGCGTGCTGCTCGTGTGCAAGACCATGGTGCCCGCCGGCACGAACCACCCACGTCGACCCGGCTGTCAGATCCAGCAACCTCACCGGCCGCTCCAACCGCAGGGCGTACAGGTAAGGGTCATCGGTCCTGGTGTCGATCCTGCGATCACGCTGATAGCACTCCCCCAGCGCTGTCGCCGGATCCACCGCCGCGTACCAGGCGCTCTCACGCGAGCGATCGCCGATCGGCCGCGGGTGGGGGTCGAACCTCGCGTGCGGCCCGTGCACACGGGGCGAGTTCCACTGCAGTGCATGCTCCGCCCTGGTGAACACCAACCGCCACAGCACCTGGTCGACGTCGACGCGGACACAGTCCCCATCCTCCGGCCGTGGAACGGTGGCCGGCCGAGGGAACACTTTGTCGACCATCAGGGCCCGTACCAACCGCGCGCCAAGTCGAGTACCGGATCCACCGACTCTCCGGCAGCGAGCCAGTCACGCACCGACCACCCACCGAGCTCGTCACGCTCGATCGTCAGGAACCGGTACACCGACACCGGCGCCGCCGAACCGGGGATCAACTCCCATACCTGCTCCCACCCGGGCAGCAACTCGCCATCATGGAACTGCGTGAGCGGAATCCGCCACTGCGCCCCATCCCGATACGCCCAGATGCGCTCCTCGTCAGCCATCTGACGCAGTCGCGCCGCACCCACCCGGACCTTCTTCGCCGCCTGCTGCGACGACAGCGCCACCGCGTCCAACCGGGCCTTCGTCGCCATCGCCGACGTCGCCATCTCCAAACGCCGCTCCTGCGGAACCTCGCGAACATGCTCGGCGATCAGCGCCGACTCCCTCTCCGACAGGGGCGAATACACCGGCCAGCGGGCCTCATCACGCAGCTCCGAAGCCAGAGCCACGAGATCCGCCTCCGACTCCAAGCCAAACCGGCGAGCCCACTCGCGCACCGCGGACCCGAGCAACGCTGCATTTCGATCTTCCAGAGTGTCCATAATTTCTCCTCGCCAGAGGGGTATTCCACCACCAAGACTAGCAGCAACTAGCAGCCGATAACACCTGCAAGTCGTCAATTAGTAGGGCCACACCTGTCACTCCCACAGTGTCAACGCAGTGCCCTGCAGCTTTACCGCTATGCTGCTCAACGGCGTAAGCTATACGCATGAAAGCCACGAGAAAACCCCGCTACTTAGGCATCCAGGGACGCGGCACCATCGCGATACCCGCCGACATCCGACGTCAGCTACACCTAGACCAGCCAGGAGCGCAGCTGGAAATGACCGCACGCGACGACGGCGTCATCGAGCTGCGGGCCGCACTACCCGTCCCCGCCGACCAGCGCTGGTTCTGGGCCGAGCGGTGGCAAGAACGCGAGCGCGAAGTCGACGAGCACGTAGCCGCCGGCCACGTGGCACTACACGCATCCACCGAGGACTTCCTCAACCACCTCGACGCACTCGACGCCGCCGAGTGAAGTTCGAGACCACCCCCGCCTTCGACAACGACTACCAACGACTCAAACGCGAACACGCCGACGCATTCAAGTCCGTCGTGCGAAACAAATTCGCACCTGCATGCGACGCCTACGCCAAAGACCCCTCCACCCCATGGCCTAGCTCTTTGCGCATAAAAACCGTCCGATCTGCTCCGGGAGTCCTCGAAATGACCTGGTCGTTCGCCAGCCCAGACGGCCGAGCAACCTTCGAACTGGTCACCATCAACAACGAACTACGCTGCCGCTGGCGTCGAGTGGGCGACCACGACGTATTCAAAAACCCCTAAGCGCCCACCCCCGCTCGCGTGGGGAGCACCAGGGGGAACTGGAGCGCGTCGTGAACAGAGAGGGACCATCCCCGCTCGCGTGGGGAGCACGGGAGAGAGAACTTTCTGGCGATGGCCATGTTCGGACCATCCCCGCTCGCGTGGGGAGCACCTCGCGTTGGCCTGCCTCGTCGCTGGGCGGGCCGGACAATCCCCGCTCGCGTGGGGAGCACACTCGCTACGCTGCAGTTTTGCTCCGAAGTCGCGCGTTCTGGGATGGGTTCGGGATCACTCCCGAACGGTGACCACCGGAGTGGCCTTCACGCTTCGACGGTCCCGCATCGTTGCCGCTGAGTAGCGGCTCGGACGCTGGGCCTCCACGTGCTTTTGCGTCCCCACCCTCCGTGGGGACGGCCGCCAGGGCGGCGATATTGCGTGCGGCGTTGACGTCCCGGTCCATGACCAGGGGTCAAGCCCCTGGTAGTGGTGTAACTGGTTTTTGATCCTTCGTTGGTGGTCAGGCGGGTAGTTGCATCAGGTCATCGGTGGTCACCTC